>NZ_CP053443.1 GCF_000769405.2 Rhizobium brockwellii | reverse complement strand
TCACGCAAATCCTGATAAATCGGGTGATTTTGCGCAAATGATCGTGAGTCTGCTGATTCCGTCAAGCGATTTCTTGGTTAGCCAATGGATAACAGACAGGATTCGATGAAAAAATCATGTGGAATTCCGGAATCTTAGCGCCATTGTCAGCTGACAATGGCGCCATATCCCGCCTCCATCGACGGCCACCCTTAGCGCATCTGAGCATTTTTCAATACGGCAGAACGCCATTACCGACTCACTGGAAGACAACATCCACCGCTTGGGCATACCGGATCAGCCAATCCGTTTCTCATTTATAGGCAGACGAACGGCACAGATTTTCGGCTTCCAGCCCGCGGACGGATTCTCTGCCGGAGGCCTTGTCATTTGCGTCTTGGGTTTCGGCAACGCGGCGTGGCTGAGCAAGGCTCAACATTTGTTCGAGACGGCCGGCATTGAGCGGAGCGCCTATTCCCTTGAAGTTCATGATCCATCTTTCGTCTGCGCATCGATTGCGTGAAACCGTAGAGATAAGCGCAATTTTAACCTGCCGAGAACCGCCCGCCGGCGTTATCACCATCTTTTCCGATGCCACGCGGGAAAGGGGAGGGGAGACCGCCATCTCTCAAGCGCCGCTCTGAAATGCGGCCTTCGGCAGCGAGGCTCGCCGTCTCGGACCTCTTCCGCGCTCAGAGATCGAAGAGTGGCGCGCAGGAGCGGCCTGACATGCGAAAGGCCCCATCTTGCCGGCACCGGCGAAGCGGACTGTCTCGGATCATGCGGCATCGCCAGAATTCCGAGATTCCGATGTGGGTGTGACTACAGGGGAGCGTTGCTGCTGCGGACCATCGGGGGAGGGGACCTGCAGCCCGAATTTTCGTGCCGATCTAAGTCGGTGGAATATTGAGGGGCGGCCGGGTTGCGGTTCGTTTGTCCGGAGATCCGATAATCGCCAAGCCAGGTCGATGACACCAGTCTAATCACATGCCGGCAGTTGAGCGCGAATAGGGTTGTCGACATTCCGGGGCGTCATCAACCGCGACGATGAGAACAGCGCATGCTAGGCGAATCAGGTTTCGGCGGGTATCATCGACAGTGCCAGTAACGATCGTGCGTTAGCATCGCGCAGAAGTTTGTTGCTAGCCCGATGGACCAGATCTCACCTCCATGTCGCAAAGCTGCCATCTGTCCTAGCGGAACCTATTGGCGAGTTCGCTTCCGTCTACGGAATTCCTTCTTGTTTACCTGCTATTTACCATAATGGGGCACGTGGGCGGCCGATCCCGCGTTCCTTGCCCGAAGAGTTACGCGAGGCAGTTATTCCACTATCGCGCCTTCGCTCCCTCGCGATTGGTAAAATGAGCGTTGCCCAAACCTGTGCCGATGGTCAGCACCGCCCATCTCGACACGTCGTTCATAAAAGGAATCTGCGACAATCCCTGCACGACGGCGTCGTTGTGCATCATCACGAACGTGCTGTCGTCTCCGATCTCAGGAATGGCCTTCATTAGAGCGGCGGGAAGGTTGAAGCTGTCGCTCTCCCAGTTTCCGCCGGGCAGGTTCTGTCCGCCGCGTTCGATGGAGCCATCGGCTTTGATGATGCCGGGGCATGCGATCCCGATGATGGGCGCCGGCTTGAGATTGGCCTTCTCGGCCTTGCCGATCAGATCCCGCAACATCGCGGCCAACCTCTCGATGGTCGCAGTGCGGCTTGGCTCGTCGTCGGCATGGCGCCAGATGGCTGATTCCCAGACGCTCGCATCCGCAAAATTCGGCACATCGTCCTTGCCGAATTGAACGACGCCGGCACGAACATTCGTGCCGCCGATATCGACGGCGAGGATCGCTTCGTGGCCTTTGAACATCCAGCGCGGCATCAGGTGGACCGCGCCGATCAGTCCCGCCTCATCGGGGTGGTGAACGATCGGCACGACCTCGACATCGATGCCGGCCGCCTTGAGAATAACCATCGTCCTGGCGATCGTTAATTCGCCAAAGTGGCTCCGCCGGAAGCCGCCGCCAACGACGATGCGTTCCGTCTTTCCCCAGCGTTTGTCCTTCAGAAACTTGCCTATCACATCGGCAAAGTCCCGGGCAAAATCCTCCACGGCCCCCATGACCAACGCCGCCGCCGCCAAATCATCGCCCTTCAAAATAGCGTCAATTTTCTTCTTGGAGAGCTTCTCCGTCGCAATATTGCCAATCGGATCGTCTCCGACCTTGCGGATGCGTTTTCTCCAATCGTCGAGCTTCTGTTGGAACGTCTTCTTGTTTGCGTTGTCGCCAACGAAACCATCCTTGTCACGCAGTTCGTTGTTGTAGTCGTCGATCGTCACCAATGGCAGGTTTAGAGCGCCATGTGCCAGCGGGGCATTGACCTCATCACGGGGATCGGAACTGCTTTTAGCCATCAATGTACCTTCTACGGCGCGAGTGCTCGAACGGGCGGCGTGATACAACGCGGACTAGCCTCTGGATGTTCCGGAGTCTGAAAAGCGACCTTGTCCTCGTCGGCCGGCGACCTAGCTTCAATGGTTGCAGAGTTTGGAGAATGCCGTGCAGGATGACGACGCTACTCAGGAAATGCTTTCGCTGGTCTTGGAAGAGCCCGATCACTGGGCGATGTTTCTCGATATCGATGGGACGCTGCTCAATCTAGCGCCCACACCGGATGCGATCGAGGTCCCGGAGGCGCTTCCCGGACAACTTCATCGCCTGTCGAACAAGCTCGGCGGCGCCCTGGCACTGGTCACCGGACGATCGCTTGCCTATGCAGACGAGCTGTTCAAACCCTTTGCATTTCCGACAGCAGGTCTGCACGGCGCGGAAATCAGGAACGCCGCGGGAATGCAGACGGTCGAGGCGACACCTGAGTTTCAGGCGCTGAAGCATGCGCTGACCGCGGAAGCCGAGCATTATCCCGGAGTCTTGATCGAGGATAAGGGTGCGGCCGTTGCCGCCCATTATCGGCTCGCGCCCGAATATGAAAAAGTGCTTGAAGATCGCATGCGCCACTATGCGGAGGTCGCCGGGCCGAACTGGGCATTGCAGCTCGGCAAGATGGTATTCGAACTGCGTCCGGCACGGTCGAGCAAGGGCGATGCGCTGGAGCGGTTTTTCCAGTCCGACCCCTTCAAGAACCGCTGCCCGATTACGATCGGCGACGATCTGACCGACGAGTCGATGTTTGCGATCGCCAATGCGCGTGGTGGTGTTTCCGTGCGTGTCGGCGCGATCGGCACGCCAAGCTGCGCCACGAGCCGACTGTCTTCTTCTGCGCTGGTCAGAAATGTCATTGCCGCCTTGGCCGCCTGAGGCACGCTTGAATGATGTGCAATGCGAATTGCTGTCGTCTTTACGCCGGCTGCGCAGCGTCAATTGTCAAAAAAGTATCGGTTTTGACTGGGAATCGTGGTGGCGGGCGTGACACGAGCCCACTACACTCCCTTTAAACAATAAAGCCAAAAAGGGAATTTGGCTGGCGGGCCTGGAACCGTCCTCGGAGGAGGAAACAATGGAACCTGACTTGGAAGTCATTCAGATTCGGCCGGGCGAATCTTTCGCAACGAAGGCGCATGGCTATCCCTACCATACAGTTCGATGGCATTTTCACCCGGAATACGAACTTCATCTCGTCGTGGCGACAACGGGACGCTATTTCGTCGGCGACTTCATCGGCGAATTTGAGCCGGGCAACCTCGTACTTGCGGGGCCCAATCTTCCTCACAACTGGATCAGCGATGTCCCGAAAGGGTCGAGCATTCCGCTTCGATGCCAGCTCATCCAATTCAGCGAGAATTTCATCAGCGACACGATGAAGGTGCTCGCCGAACTCGGGCCCTTCGATCCGGTTCTTGAAGCCTCTCGCCGTGGCGTGCTTTTTGGCGCCGATACCAGCCGGCAGGTTGCGCCGCTGATGAACGAGGTGCAGCAGGCGCACGGTGTGCGTCGCATCGAACTCTTCATGATGATCGTCGGCCTGCTCAGCCGGGCGCAGGATTCCCGGCTTCTCGCCAGCCCGAACTATCTGCCCGATCCATCGGGCTACATGTCGGCCGGCATCAACAAGGCGCTCGCCTATATCAGAGAGAATCTGACGAAATCCTTTGACGAAGCCGATCTCGCGGCAATCGCCGAACAGTCGACCGGCGCCTTTTCGCGCGCATTCCGACGCCATACCGGCATGTCGCTGGTACAGTATGTGAAACGCCTGCGCATCAATCTCGCCTGCCAGATCCTGATGAGCGATGACCACGCATCGATCACCGATATCTGCTTCGAGGTCGGCTTCAACAATCTGTCCAACTTCAACCGGCAGTTTCTCGCGGAAAAAGGCATGACGCCTTCCCGTTTCCGGCGGTTGTTGGGTGACAATATCAACGTGGCAAAGGCGGCCTAAAATAGCCGAACAAGCACGGGACGAGGAGGACGAGGAGGAGGAACAAAAAAACTGACACTGACTTGAACGCGGGCGCGCGATGAGCGGCTCGCGAGCGGAGATGCTTGTCCTCAAAAACGTCAAACCACCGGGACAGGCGCGACCGTTCATTCAGCCGAACGGCCACAGCAGAACAGTGCAATCACGATTCTACACAGTTTTCCAATGGGAGGAGATGGAAATGATGAAATTCTCGACCAAGGCGGCAGGCGCTGCGGCATTTGCCCTAGCCTTATTGGGCGGTACTTCCGCCTTTGCGCAAACGGCCGTTGCGGATGCGACAGTGGCATTCCTCATGCCCGACCAGGGCTCGACCCGCTACGAGGAGCACGATCACCCGGGCTTCGTCGCGGAAATGAAGAAGCTTTGCGCTTCGTGCAAGGTTCTCTATCAGAACGCCGATGCCGATATCGCAAAACAGCAGCAACAGTTCAATTCGGCCATCACGCAAGGCGCCAAAGTCATCGTGCTGGACCCGGTGGATTCGGCGGCGGCCGCATCGCTCGTCCAGCTTGCACAGAGCCAGGGTGTCAAGGTCATTGCCTATGACCGTCCTATCCCGAAAGGCAAGGCCGATTTCTACGTCTCCTTCGACAACAAGGCGATCGGCAAGGCAATTGCGGAATCGCTCGTCCAGCATCTGAAGGCGCAGAACGTGCCGACCGATGGCGGCGGCATACTGCAGATCAACGGTTCGCCGACCGATGCGGCTGCCGGGCTGATCAAAGACGGCATTCACGAGGGTCTGGCGAGCGGCGGATACAAGACGCTTGCCGAATTCGACACGCCCAACTGGCAGCCCGCGAACGCCCAGCAATGGGCGGGTGGCCAGATCACCCGTTTCGGCAAACAGATCGTCGGCGTGGTCGCTGCCAATGACGGCACTGGCGGCGGCGCCATCGCAGCCTTCAAGGCGGCGGGTGTCGATCCGGTGCCGCCGGTGACCGGCAATGATGCGACGATCGCGGCACTACAGCTGATCATTGCGGGGGATCAGTACAATACGATCTCCAAGCCCAGCGAAATCGTCGCGGCCGCCGCTGCCGACGTCGCCGTGAAGCTCCTGGCCGGAGAAACGCCGAAGGCCGAAATGACGCTCTACGACACGCCGGCGCAGCTTTTCGTCCCTGCCGTCGTCACTGCCGAAAACCTCAAGGCCGAGATCATCGACAAGAAGATCAACACCGCCGAGGAGCTGTGCACCGGCCGCTATGCCGACGGCTGCAAGAAACTCGGTATCACCAAGTAATCGAGCCAAGGGAAAGCGCGGCCGGGCTACCGGCCGCGCTTCCGATTTTTCCTTTTTCGAAAGGCCAGGCGATGTCTGAAATCTCTCATACTCCTGACCCTTCCCGTCAGCCTGTCCTCAGTCTGCGTGGAATATCGAAGAACTTCGGGGCGGTGTCGGCGCTCACCGATATCGAACTCGATGTATATGCCGGCGAGGTCGTGGCGCTGGTGGGCGACAACGGCGCCGGCAAATCGACGCTGGTCAAGATCCTGGCCGGCGTGCACCAGCCAAGCTCGGGCACGATCCTCTTCGAGGGCAAGCCGGTGAACCTGCCGAGCCCAAGTGCCGCTCTCGGGCTCGGCATTGCAACGGTGTTCCAGGATTTGGCACTTTGCGAAAATCTCGACGTCGTCGCCAATATCTTTCTCGGCAAGGAGCTCAGCCCCTATCAGCTCGATGAGGTCGCCATGGAGATCCGTGCCTGGCAGCTTCTGAACGAGCTTTCGGCCCGCATTCCAAGTGTGCGCGAGCCCGTCGCCTCACTGTCGGGCGGACAGCGCCAGACCGTGGCCATCGCCCGATCGCTACTGCTCGAGCCGAAACTGATCATGCTCGACGAGCCGACCGCAGCGCTCGGCGTTGCCCAGACCGCCGAAGTGCTTGACCTCATCGAGCGCGTACGGGAACGCGGCCTCGCTGTCATCATGATCAGCCACAACATGGAGGATGTGCGCGCCGTTGCCGATCGTATTGTCGTCCTTCGGCTCGGCCGCAACAATGGCACCATGCTGCCCGACGCATCCAACGAGCAGCTCGTCAGCGCCATCACCGGCGCTTCTAACAATTCCGTCTCCCGCCGCGCGTCGCGCCGCCAGGCGCAAAGCCAACCGAACGAGGAGGGCAGGCCATGATGAAGTCCATCGAAAATGATCCGGCGGCACCGGTGCTGCTTGACCGGCGTGATGAGAGAGTGCGTCATGACGACAGTTTCGGCGGCTCGATCCAGGCCTTTTGGGATCGCATTCGCTCCGGCGATCTCGGTTCACTGCCGGTCATTGTCGGCCTGGCGATCATCTGGACGGTGTTCCAGGCGCTCAATCCGGTGTTTCTCTCCAGCGCCAACCTCGTCAACATGCTGTTTGACTGCTCGACGGTCGGCGTCATCTCTCTGGGTATCGTCTGTATCCTGATGGTGGGGGAGATCGATCTTTCCGTCGGCTCCGTCAGCGGCTTTGCCTCGGCGCTGGTCGGCGTCTTTTGGGTCAATCAGGGCTGGCCGGTGGTTCTCGCGGTCCTCGCCGCCATGATTGTCGGCGCCCTGATCGGCTCGCTCTACGCGTTTGTCTTCAACCGCTTCGGCATGCCGAGTTTCGTATCCACCCTGTCCGGGCTGCTCGCGGTTCTCGGCCTGCAGCTCTATATCCTCGGAGCGACCGGTTCGATCAATCTTCCCTATGGTTCTTGGCTCGTGAGTTTCGGCCAGATCATGGTCATGCCGGACCCAATCGCCTATCTGCTGGTGGCACTTGCCGGCATTGCCTACTTCTTCGCCAGCTACCGCACGTCGGCGCGCCGGCGGGCGGCCGGCCTGTCGGCGAAATCGGCCCGCGGGCTTCTCCTGCGCGCCGTCATCATCACACTCGCCCTGGAAGCTGTCGCGTTCTATCTCAACCAGTCGCGCGGCATTCCGTGGATGTTCGGCCTTTTCGTCGGGCTCACCGCCGCCATGAACTATGCGCTGACGCGCACCAAATGGGGACGCTCCATGCATGCCGTCGGCGGCAACAGGGAAGCGGCCCGCCGCTCCGGCATCAACGTCTCGCGCATCTATACGAGCGCCTTCGTCATGTGCGCTCTGCTTGCGGCAACCGGCGGCGTTCTCTCCGCCGCACGGCTGGCGACGGCAAGTCAGCAGGCCGGCACCGGCGACGTCAATCTCAATGCCATCGCTGCGGCCGTCATCGGCGGCACGAGCCTGTTCGGCGGGCGCGGCAGTGCCTATTCAGCCCTTCTCGGCATCATCGTCATTCAGTCGATTGCCAGCGGGCTGACGCTTCTCGATCTGTCGTCGTCGCTTCGATACATGATCACGGGCGCCGTCCTTGCCGTCGCCGTCATCGTCGACTCGCTGGCACGCCGATCGCGGATCTCGCACGGCCGGGCCTAAACCAACCAGGAAACCAGAGGAAGAAAATGGGACAGGATCTGTCTGGAAAAGTCGCGGCCGTCACCGGGGCGGCGTCGGGTATCGGCCTTGAATGTGCCAAGGCTTTGCTTGCCGCGGGCGCTCGGGTCGTGCTGGTTGACCGCAATGAAGACGCCTTGAAGGAAATCTGCTCGAAACTCGACGCGAGTGCCATTCCGTTGGTCATCGATCTGACCGATCCGAAAAGCGTTGAAGGGATGATGCCGCAAATTCTCGAAAAAGCGGGCCAGCTGGATATCTTCCACGCCAATGCCGGCTCTTACATCGGCGGTGAGGTATTGGGTGGCGACCCTGATGCCTGGGACCGGATGCTCAATCTGAACATCAACGCCGCCTTCCGTTCGGTGCATGCCGTTCTGCCGCATATGGTCGAGCGTAAGACCGGGGATATCATCCTGACGAGTTCCGTTGCCGGCATGATCCCGGTCGTCTGGGAGCCGATCTACACGGCCTCGAAACATGCCGTCCAGGCATTCGTCCATACGCTGAGGCGGCAGGTGGCCAAACATGGCTTGCGCGTCGGCGCTATCGCTCCCGGCCCTGTGGTCACGGCCCTTCTCAGCGATTGGCCGCAGGAGAAGCTGGATGAGGCGCTCGCGGCAGGCGGCCTGATGGAGGCGAACGAAGTGGCCGAAGCCGTACTTTTCATGCTGACGCGCCCACGCAACATTACGATCCGCGATCTCGTTATCCTGCCGCAGAGCGCAGACATCTGACGAAAGTGCGTCCGCCTTCAACACTCGCGGAACGCCCACTCAAGAGGAAACTGCCATGATCTTCGATAGATTTCGCCTGAACGGACAGGTGGCGCTGGTGACAGGCGGCACGCGCGGCATCGGGCTTGCCATCGCCGAGGCGCTCGGCGAGGCGGGCGCCAAGATCATCATCACCGGACGAAGCCGTAATACAGCGGCGGAAGACCGGCTTTCCAAGGCCGGCGTCGATTGCGATTTCATCGCTGCCGACCTGATGAAGGAAAGTGCTGCCGACGAACTCGTCGCTGAGACCCTTTCACGAGCAGGACGGCTCGACATCCTCGTCAACAATGCCGGCATCGCCATTCATGGCGACAGCGGCGAGTTCTCCGATGCCATCTGGCGGGAGATCATGACCGTCAATGTCGACACTGTCTTCCGCGCCTGCCGCGCCGCACTCGCTCCCATGCGGCGCCAGGGCGGCGGCGTCATCCTCAATATCGGCTCGATATCGGGCATCGTGTCCAACATTCCCCAGAACCAGGTCGCCTACAACACCTCCAAAGCAGCGGTCCACATGATGACGAAGAGCCTCGCCAGCGAGGTCGCCGCCGAGAACATCCGCGTCAACGCCATCGCCCCGGGCTATATCGAGACCGATCTGTCGCGCGGCGGCATCGACAATCCCGATTGGTTCCCGACCTGGCGCAGCATGACCCCGATGGGACGCGTCGGACAGCCGGAGGAGGTGGCGGGTGCCGCATTGTTCCTCTGTTCGGCAGCGGCAAGTTATGTCACCGGCGAAGTGCTGGTTATCGACGGCGGTTATACGACGCGGTGAGACGCGAAGACGAGATTGGGGGAGGGCGGCTCGCAGCCGCTTGGTCGGGGGTTTCTCCCCTGCCATCCTGCCGATTGTCCTCTGCGCGTGATGTTCTGAATGATTCGACACAGACGCCGACACTTCGCGAGTATCGGGGTGTTATCGTCACATACTTGCGCATTGAGAGCACATGCTCACGCCAGGCAATCGAGCATCCACTGGACGCCGAAGCGATCGGTGAGCTTGCCATAATAGCTTCCCCATCGCTGGACGGCGAGTGGTGTCGTGATCTTGCCGCCCTCGGCCAGCCGTGCGAAGAGGCTGTCGGTACTGTCGCGGTCGTCCATGATCAGCATGTGGGCGGAGCCTCGCATCGGTTCGGCATCATGATTGTCCGAGGCGAAGAAGAGAACATCGGGTCCTTCGAAGCGGGCGTGCATCACCTTCCCCCGCATGGCTTCGGTGGCAGCGGACATTCCGTCAGCATCGTGCCGCTTCAATTGCGTGACCCGGCCAAGCCCGCATTCGGTGTAGAAAGCAAGCGCTTCCTCGCAGCCGTTGGCGAAGAACAGGTAATTGGCAAGCTGCATGCCCTCACTCCCTCATGGCTCCGGACCACGGCGCCTTGGTGTCGCCGGCCCGGTCCTGCATCAAGTCCGAGATTTTGCGCCTATCCCGCAAGCATTACGCGCCGCCACCTCGGATAGCGCCGACAAGATCGGCATTGCTATAGCTGCGGCCGGCGATACCCCAGGCCCCTTCAGGCGCGTAGACGATGTTCGACCATATATGTTCGCGCTTGAGCCGGCCTTCGGCGGCCTGTTCGATCACATCGGCCGCTTTTTCGAAGAAGGACTGTTTTGCTTCAGCGCTCACCAGCGCCATCTCGGGCAGCTTGAGCTCGACGAAGGCTGCAGCGATCGGCTCTCCCGCAGCAAGCACATGCTCCCGCGGCAGCACGTTGATCGTACCGATAATATTGGCTGTCATGAAGTCATTGCCGGTCAAGCCGGCGGCATCGAGCACTGCCTCCGTCAATCCGGCAAAGGCTTGGGCCTGAGCCCGCTGCGAAAGCAGGCCTTCAGGCACGGTGAGTGTGATAGGCATCGTATATCTCCCTGTTTGAACCGTGACCGCTTCTGATATATACCGATCACTCTTTATGCATACACATCGATCACTCTCTTAGCAAGGCATAAAGAGCGATCGCTCTTAAAAGGGACATACATGCGATACAGTGCCGAACATAAGCAGGAGACCCGAACGCGCGTCATTGCCGCGGCTGGACGGGTTTTCAGACAGGAAGGCTATGGCGGCGCGGGCATCGATGCATTGACCAAGGCGGCAGGCGTGACCAACGGTGCCTTCTACGGACATTTCAAGTCCAAGGGCGAAGCCTTTCGCACCGCCGTGCTGACCGGCCTCGAAGAGCTGCGGCAAGGAATTGCGGCGCTAAAGGCCAGTCAACCGAAAGACTGGCTGACGACATTCGTCGGTTACTATCTCGGCTATAAAAGAACCTGCGATCTGGGCGAGAGCTGCGCTCTGCCGAGCCTTTCGCCCGACGTCATGCGCGCAGACGATGAAACACGAAGCGCCTATACGGCAGAACTCAAACGTCTCATCGAGGAAGTTGCGGTCGGCTTGCCGGAGGGTGAGATACCCGGTCAATCCAAAACACGCCGGGAAGACCAGGCGATCTTGCTGCTCGCCATGCTCAGTGGCGGTGTGACCCTCGCCCGCGCTGCTTCCGACCCGGCGCTGTCCAAACGCATTGCAGATGTCATCGCGCAGGCTGCACTGACGGCGATAGAGCCTGAAAACTGATCCACTCGCTTGAAGACATTGCCTTGCTCAGGGGATCGTCTTTCGGCGCAGTGCTCCCATCAGTCTCTGGAACGTCAGCTCGGTCCCGGGATGGTGATTTCGAACTCGGCACCGGCGCCGGTCGTCGGCAGCAGGCGGATCGTACCGCCATGGGAGCTCAGCATGGCGCGGACGATACCGAGGCCCATGCCGGTACCGCCGTGCTCGCGGCGGGTTGAGAAGAACGGCTGAAAGATGCGTTGGCGATTTGCCTCGGAAATACCGGTGCCGTCGTCACGGACGAGAATGACGGCTGTTCGGGCGTCGGCCGATACTCTGAGTTCCAACAGCGTGGCGCCGTGCTGAAGGGCGTTTTCGGCAAGGTTGGCAAAGGCGATACCGGCGGCCTCGGGAGGAAGAGCAATCGATATGTCCGTATCCCCTCGGCTGGAAATATTGAGGGCGGGAAATCTTTCGCGCAGTGAGGATATGGTGTCTGCGACGCTGCTGCTGCCCTCGGCCACCGACGATTCCGCCTGTGCAAGGTCCCTCAGCCGCTGCAGCAATGCATCGAGCCGGACGGCGTCGGCGACGATGTTGTCGAGAAAGTGCAAACGCTCAGCCTTCGTCATCGGCCTTTCCACGTCATCGTCGCGTAAAAGCTCTGCGGCTCCCCGGATGGCCGTCAGCGGCGATTTCAGCTCGTGGGAGACATGGGCGGCAAAGGAACTGATATATTCGGTGCGATCAACCAGTTTTCCGGCAAGATCGAGGAAGCTTTGCGACAGCAAAGCGATCTCGCGCGTTCCATAGCTTTCAAGCGGCCGGATCGCCGCCTTGCCGCCGCGGGCGATCTCGTCCGTGCGGGCGATCAAGGCGTCGATCGGTCCGGTGATCGTGCGCGTCAGCACATAGGCAACGCCAAGCGTCAGCAAGAAAGCGAAAGCCAGGGCAATGATTTCCGCCGGCGCCATCCGGTGCGAACTCGCCTCGACAGTGCGAAACCAGATGACGATCAGGACCGGCAGCGCCATGACGGCGAGAAGCACGGCATAGACGACCAGCGCCAGTGCCGGCCGCCATTTCGTCCTGACCTTCGGCGCCGGCATCAGGCCTGTCTCCCGATCTCGCTGCCGAGTTTGAAGCCGATCCCGTGAACGGTTGCGATGACCCCCTGGCCGCCGGCCGCCAGGAATTTGGCCCGGATGTTCCGGATATGGCTGTCGATCGTCCGGTCGGCGACATAGGTACCGGCGCCATAGGCCGCCTCCATCAGTTGTTCGCGGCTGAAGACCATATCGGGGCGCGACAATAGTGCATCCAGGATTGCGAATTCGAGCGCCGTCATGGCGATCTCGCTATCACGAAAAGTCACTGTCCTGGCGCCGCGATCGAGGCTGAGCGCGCCGGCGACAAGCGTGGCGTGGCGTCTCTCAGGCTCTGCCCCATTGCCGCTACGCTTCAAAATCGCCTTGACCCGCGCGATGAGTTCGCGCGGGCTGAAAGGTTTGGTGACATAGTCGTCCCCGCCGATTTCGAGACCCAGCACCCTGTCGATCTCTTCGTCGCGCGCCGAAAGAAACAGGATCGGCAATCCCGATGTCTTGCGGATCTGGCGGCAGACGTCCAGGCCATCCATGTCGGGCATGCCAATATCGAGGATGATGAGATCGATGCTGCCGCGGCGGAAGGCGGTCATCGCCTCGGTGCCGTTGCGGACTGCCAACCATGCCAGGCCGGCGCGCTCGAGGGCGAAGCAGATCACGTCGCGGATGTGAGGTTCGTCATCGACGACGAGAATGCGGGGCGCCATCCACCAGTCCTGCGTTGTTTGTCGCGCCTGTTGTTATCGTTCTCGTTCTATCTTGCAATGGGAGAAAGGAGATAGTTATCCAGTCGCGCAGACCGGAAAGTCCAGCTCCGCCAGTCGCGCCGGCGCATCTCAAAATTCCTGGCGAGGTAGTACCGAACTGTCACCGCTTGGCTCCTCTGGTCTATCAGATGTGTTGGAAGCTTGAGGAGATAGAGATCGAGCGCCGGGATGGCGGAAGGGCCGAGCGAGGAGAGATAATAGATATCGAGCGGCGGGCCTTCCTGGCTGATCTCCTGACTGTGGGCGACATTGAAGCGGGCGATGACATCAGGGAAATCGATGAGGGCGCTGATATAGAGCACCGCAATCAGGGAAGCGAGGTTCGCGGCGATCAGCCACTCGTTGGATCGGTTGAGTAGAATGCGCAGCAGGATCAAGGCAAGGCCGACAGCGACGATGCCCATCCAGAGACCTGCGGCAACACGCAGTTCCGTCAGCGAATAGGCTTCGACGTAAAGCTCGAGCCGCAGCATCGAAGACAGGCAGAGAAGGATGTTCTGGCCGATCCAGGCGTAGACGAGGCCGCGGATCAGCGGGCTTTTATCGCCGGGGCCGTCGGGTCGCATGGCAAGCAGGACGAAACCGGCTGCAAGAAGCGCTGTCGCAATCAGCGGATAGGCGCCGCGATGAGCATATTCGGCATGGCTCATGTGATCGGGCAAATCCGCGCCGCCCCAGAGATAGACGAGATCGAGAAGCGTCTGCACGGCAAAGAGCGCATTGAAGAGCAGCAGCGAGCGCAACAGAGAGGCATGGCCGAGCGGTGAATTTTTGGTCGGGACGATCATGAACGCCCTGGCGGCTTGCCACCTTGCAAATCGACGCTTCAGGCGTGGCCGCAGCAAAGCCCAGACCACAGCGGCAATCATTATCCAGAAGCCGATCCGCCAGGGATCGAGGAACTTCAGCAGAACGTCAAAACGGATGCTGCGCAGCGTGACCTCGATAACGGGATTTGCCGCTGCAAAGAGGAGCAAGAACACTGATGCGAGAATGAGCGGCATGACCCAGAGGCCGGCGCTCCGCCGGACTTCGGTGAGGGAGGAACGTTTCGCCGGTGTCGCAAGATATTTCCCGACATCCTCGGCAAGCCGCAAGGGAATGACGAGCGCGAAACGGGAAAACGCCAAAGGCAGGCCGGTGAGGCTGCGAGGCATGAGCTTGCCGCTGACGAGAGCCACCGACATCAGGGCTGTGAGGCAAAGGGCAAAGCCCATTGCTGACGGTGTTTCGAGCAGAGGCGCCGAAGCCGGGAGCGACAAGCCCAGGAGGAGAGCCGCCTTCGAAGGCGACAACTCCTTCGTGGCCGGCAGCAAAATGCCGGCGCAGACGGCAAGCGCAAAAAGGAAAAGGTTTATCCCGGGTTCCTGGCCAAAGATCAGAAAATCTGCCAGCGCCACGAGGCCAAGCAGCACGGCTATTCGGCCGGAATAGCGCCTGATGGGCATCGGTGCGGTCAGGCTGTCGGTTGTGTCCATTGCTGGTCCTCTCGCAAATGCCGCCCTTCGATCACGATGAGCATGCTTACTGAGACCTCCTCGATAGGAGCCCTCTGAGGCCGGCACGTCTCTGTCAGCCACCATCCGTCATTGCGGAGGCGGTCCGGCACGGCGGACGGTGTGATGCAGGGCGGGATGTCGTTCTTGCTCATGGCATAGGGATGCCCGAGCGGATTGCAGATTTTGTGCAGGGAGTGAGGAGCAATTCAGGAAAATTGCCCGGCTGCGGGATCATCGAGAAATTCGACAGATCATATCGAGTGCGAAGATAGCCTGTAGTTTACGGCGCGCGGCGAGCTTTTCCCGTGCGCTGAGGAAAATGCCGTCGGCCTGCCTGAGCAGCGTCTCGGCTGCCGTATTCAGGAGGAGGACTGCGCCTCGCCCGTCGATCAGCACGGCCGCGTCGGGTATCGCATCGATCAATCGTTGCGGCAGTTCGGGCGCACGATTGATCTTGTTAATCTGAAAGGAAAGGTCGATGGCGCGTGCCATATGCGGGCTCAGCAGCTTCAGGCGTGCCGCCGCCTCGGCGGCATGCTCGTCCTGTTGACGAGACAGAAACAGCGCCACTCCGCCAATGCCTCCGCACTCGTGCAGGCTGGCATGCGGCAGGAAGAGTTGATTGAGGATGTTCTGCGGCTCGCAGATATCGGCATAAAATGCGGAATGCCGCACGGCCTACGCATCGATCAGGCTGTTGCCGATCGCAATCTCGCCGGTCTTACCTTCTCGAATGCGCGGGCATAGGGGTTGCCCGTGTAATTCTGAAGATAGAGCGTGTTCAAGTCTTCACGCATGCGACCGGGGCTCAGAAAGCTGCCGCGGCCACCCGGCGCCTGATAGACAATATTTCCGGCGACGGCGCCGACATAATCGACGATCGAGCACAGGGTGTCCGGCCATTGCTCGGAATGGACTGCGGCCTGATAGACAGCATCAATGATGTCGACATGATCCATATCAGCTCCTCTCGTTTTCACGACGATGGTTTCGCCAATTGCGGCGAATGCTTTATTTCGATCACTGCATAATTGTCTAAGGGAAGGCGAGGCAGCGAGCGTCACCCGATCAGGTGACGTCGTGTGCGCGCTCCGCCCTGCACTGCAAGGGTTTTTCAACCAGACGCACCACCTTGGCAGCAGAACAGGATAATGGCAGCGCCACGTGACCAGGTCCCGGAAAGCGGTCCTTCCTGGCGCGGATGCTATCCACAACTGAAAACTCCGCACTAGGTTAACTGGACCCGTCAAATTCGCTGTGGCGAGCTCTCACGATCACGGTGAACGAGATAGCGAGGCAGAGGGTCTCTGCCTTCATAATCCAGGTACTCCAAGGAGTTTCTCCAATGCCGGACATCTCACAAGCTCCGAAGACATTCCCAGCTCCCAAGGATCAGCACCTACGGGATCTCGCCGATTGCATCCGTTTCCTCTCCATGGATGCGGTTCAACAGGCAAAGAGCGGTCATCCCGGCATGCCGATGGGCATGGCCGACATCGCGGCGGTGCTTTTCTCCGAGTTTCTGAAATTCGATGCCGCCGATCCCTATTGGTTCGATCGCGACCGCTTCGTCATTTCCAACGGTCACGGCTCAATGCTGCTCTATAGCCTGCTCTATCTGACGGGCTACAAGGACATGACCATCGAAGAGATCAAACGCTTCCGCCAGATCGACAGCCGCACGGCGGGTCACCCCGAATATCGCCACGCCACCGGCATCGAAACGACCACCGGTCCGCTGGGGCAGGGGATTGCAAATTCTGTCGGTCTCGCACTCGGCGAGCGGATCATGAATGCCTCGTTTGGCGACAATCTGGTCAATCACCACACCTATGTCTTCCTGGGTGACGGCTGCCTGATGGAAGGCATCAGCCACGAGGCGATATCGCTTGCCGGACATCTGAAGCTCGGCAAGCTCATCGCCTTCTGGGACGACAACTCGATCTCGATCGACGGTGCGACCAGCCTTGCTGAATCCGATGACCATCCGGCGCGTTTCCGCGCGGCGAACTGGCACGTCCAGCAAATCGACGGTCACGATACCGATGCGATCCGCGCCGCAATCATCGAAGCGCAGAAGGTGAGGGATCGGCCGTCGATGATTGCCTGCAAAACCATCATCGGCTTCGGTTTCCCGACCAGGGCGGGAACGCAGAAGGCCCATAGCGACGCGCCTGGTGAAGACGAGATCGCCGGCGCCCGCAAGATCCTCGGTTGGACATCGCCTCCCTTCGAAATACCGGAAGTGCTTCTCAACGACTGGCGAAACATCGGCGCGAAAGGCGGGCCGGCGCGGATGGCATGGGCGGTCCGTGTCCAGACCGCTTCGCCGGACAAGCGAGACGATTTTGAGCGGCGCATGAACGGCGAACTACCGTCCGGTTGGCGCGCTGCCATTGCTGCGGCAAAGCAGGAACTTTCAGGTTCCGAAAAGGATCTCGCCACCCGTCAGGCGAGCGGCATCGTGCTCAACCATCTCTTCGATGCGATCCCCGAGCTTCTTGGCGGCTCGGCGGATCTGACGCCTTCAAACAACACCAAGGCCACGAACCAGGTCGAGATCAAGCCCGGGGAATATGGCGGATCCTATCTCCACTATGGTGTCCGCGAGCACGGCATGGCGGCCACGATGAACGGTTTGGCGCTGCATGGAGGGCTTATTCCCTATGGCGGCACGTTCCTGACATTTTCCGACTATTGCCGCCCGGCGATCCGGCTCGCGGCGATCATGGAGGTGCGTTCGATCTTCGTGATGACACATGACTCGATCGGATTGGGCGAGGACGGGCCGACACATCAGCCGATCGAACATCTGAGCGCATTGCGCGCCATTCCCCGGCTCGCTGTCTATCGCCCGGGCGATCCGATCGAAACGGCCGAGTGCTGGGAGGCGATCATGGATGCGCCGCGGCAGGCAGCACTGATTGCTCTGTCCCGCCAGCCGATGCCGCTTTTACGCCGCGACCCGTCCGACGAGAACCGCTCGGCAAGGGGAGCCTACGTTCTCCAGGAAGCTGAAGGCGGTGAGCGGCAACTGACGATCCTTGCCTCCGGCTCGGAACTGCATCTGGCGGTCGAAGCCCGCTCGGTGCTGCAGGAGGAGGGTATTCGCACCGCCGTGGTTTCGATGCCGTGCAGGCTGCTGTTCGAGAAGCAGGATGCCGCTTACAAGAAATCGGTGCTGGGCGGCAGCCGAGCCAGGGTCGCCGTCGAAGCAGCCGTGCAGGATTCCTGGGACCGCTATCTCGGCTTGGACGGCGTATTCGTCGGCATGCATGAATTCGGAGCATCCGGCAAAATCGATGACGTTTACAAGAAGTTCGATATCACCACAGACGCAGTGATACGTGCCGGACGTGAGGTGGCCGGAAAGCAGGCCTAGCGTCGCGAGTCGGAGCCCATAGGCGGCGACCAGGTCGAGCGCCCCCTATCTAAATCTTGGCGCGCGCTTGGCATTGTGAAGCAATTCGGAGGCGGTCGCGAACGGCCCGAAGAGTTTGAGCAGCAGCCCTTGTTCCTCGGCATCTATGCGGTGACGAGCGCAGAACTCCGTCACGGACCAGACTTTCGTCAGATCGTCTGTTTCGATTTGCCTGGGTTCGATGTGTTCGGTCAACGGCGTGTCCTCCGAACATCGAGACTACGCCACGCCGGCATTTATAAGAACTAGCTAAAAAGTATTATGCCGCTTTGCAGACCGGCTGAATATGACAAGCGGATATATGAAAACGCCCGCCGATTGCGCGGCGGGCGGTGTCTCTCACTGATTTCTCGCAAGTGATCAAGCGAGATGAGCGTCGGTGCCCGTGATGTTGAGCGTCAGAATGCCAGCATCCGTGTGGCCTTCGCCATCGGAGATCTTGTAGTACTGGACGGTTTCCGTGACGTTCTGACCAGCCGCCAGGTCTTCCGTCAGCGTGTAGGTGAATTCGCCATTCGGCTTGACGTGGAACACGCCATGGTCGCCAACGATGTCGGTAACAGCGTCGAGGCCGCTCTTGGCGCTGACGTTCGTGCCGTCGAACTGACGGAGGAAGAGCTTGCCGTTGTCGCCGGCAATGTCGTTGTCCAGAACGTTGCCGCCGATGGCGCTACCTTCGTTGAAGCTGTAGTGGTCGTCGACAGCAATCGGCTTTACCTGGGTTACGCCCTGGATGTTCAGGGTGAACAGGCCGACATCGGTATGACCGCTGCCGTCGGAAATCTTGTAGGAAACCTTCTCCTGGTAGGATTCGCCGTTGGTGAAGCCGATCTTGGCAGCGTCGCTCAGGACATAGGTGTAGCTGCCGTCCGGCTTGACGAAGAAGGTGCCGTAGTCGCCCTGGATCTCAGTGACCTGGCTATTGCCGGCCTTGGCGCCAACGCTCGCGCCATCGAAGGCGCGCAGGAACAGATGGCCGTTGTCGGATGAATCGTTGGAAAGCAGATTTCCGGAAATAACGTCGGTTTCTTTAAATGTTGCACTATCATCAGTTGCATGTATCGGCGAAGCCATAGCTCTCTCCTCAAATTGTTTATTAGCGGGTCAATTTCGACCTCAGCGAGCGGCTCCTTTAACAACCTATTAATACTACAAGTCAATGGCCTATTTAACAGAAGGTTAATTTCGACGCCCGTCTCCCCGTTGCTTCCATTCCGGCGGAATAATGTCACTTTCAAGCCAAATTGAAGAAAATTCGGCAGAAACTATACCCGGCTAACTTGAATAAAATGGCGCAGAGTATATCTGAAGGCGATTGGCGATGCCCGCGCCATGCCATCCGGGCTATCCGTTGCAATTGTGCCTGCCGATACCTATGTTGCTTGAATACCCGATCAAGCGGAAATCTGAGCCATTGCTGGCCCATGAGTGAAGCGCTTGTGCATCCGTGCGCGCCGTTACGGCTGCGTGACGGGCAATCCCACAAACAATCGATGACGCCGGCCAAGATCGGCAAAGGATTTCTTTTTGAACCACATAAATACAGCCACCGCCGTTGCGGCGGCGAAACTGCGTGAGGATGACGAGGCTGCCCGCCGCGTTGCTGGCTGGAAGCCATTTCCCTGCCTTCTCACCCGCCGCGAATTGCAGGCTCTGATCGCCGAGCAACTCGGCTGAGCGGCGATCGCCGCACCATCCCAAACAAGGAGAACTCGAAATGCAGGTACTCGTCAGAGACAACAATGTCGATCAAGCGCTGAGAGTCTTGAAAAAGAAAATGCAGCGCGAAGGGCTGTTCCGTGAAATGAAGGAACGGCGCTCCTATGAAAAGCCGTCCGAACGGCGCGTCAGGGAAAAGGCGCAGGCGATCAGTCGGCATCGCAAGGCTGCACGCAAGAAAATGCAGCGCGAAGGCTTGCTCGCCGGGCCGAAGCGGACGGTCGCCGCCCGGTAACTGCCTCATCCCACAGGCCTTCCCAGGCTTTGGCGGGTACATTCCCTGAAAGGACAGACAATGGACGAACTCAATAGCCTCACCGTTTCGGAAGAACGCCTCGAGGATTGCCGCGATGTCGTGGAGCCGGATCTGCAGGATCTGATCCAACGCGCTCTGACATCGGGCTTTTCTCGGGAGGAAATCCTCATCGCCGTCAGCGAACTGGTCGCCGAAGACTTCGCAATGGTCGTGAAAACCCCAAGCGTCCATTGATCGACTGCGTGGTTCGATCACTTTGGGGATGGGCTCTTTAGGCCCGCCACCGGGAACATCGGCCTCGGCAGATGGTTACTTCATCTCTTGATAGATGAGATGATGATGGCCAACCATGACGATGCGACACGGGTATGAGAGTTGATCGACAAGATCGGGTTTTGCATGCTTACGACCCGCAGCGGCGATGATCTCAGAGCCCGCCCGATGTCCGTCTATGCCGCGCAGTTCGAGAATGCTATCTATTTTCTGACGGATGCCAGTTTCTGACGGATGCCAGCAGTCACAAGGACGATGAGATCGCCCGCTGGCCAAACGTGTGCCTCGCCCTTGCCGACACCAAGGGACAGAAATATGTTTCCGTATCGGGGACGGACGAGGTGCAGAACGACCGGGAGAAGATCAGCGAATTATGGGCGACGCCGGCAAAGGCATGGTGGGACAATCCCGACGATCCTTCCATCCGCATCCTCAAGATGACCCCGTTTTCGGCCGAATATTGGGACAGCCTGGGCACCATCATCAGCTATATCAAGATGGCCGCCGCCGCGGTCTCGAACAGCAAACCTGATATGGGCGACAATGCCGAGGTCACGCTCTAGTCCTGTGTCCAAACGGCACCCTCTTATTCAATGCTCTTCACACCGCTCACTTTGGTCGCCGGAAGTCCGTGCAGGATCGCCAGACACGATCAGAGTTCCGATGGATTCACGCTCTTCGTGAACGGTCGCGCGCCGGCTCAGCGAGGGCCTCGGCCGTTACCGCCTAATCGGCAAAATCCCGCGAGCTCGCGATCGACAGGCCCGAGGCACCGCCGGGACTGGTGACGGCTTCTCATTTCGACCGGGGTCCGTTAACGTCAAATGCGAACGTACGGGCGGGTGCGATCCGGAGAGCGTTGAGATGAAGACAGTAGAACTGAATGATCTCATCCTTGCGATCTATGACACGATGATCAACTCGAACGGGTGGGCGGCCGTCCTTGAACGGGTATCACGATATATCGGTGCGCGCGGCGCATTTATCTTCGAACTCGAGGGCGTCGGCAATCAGCGCTACATTCGGGCGCCATACTACAGTGAGAACTACAATCCTGAGCTGGTTAGCAGCTATCTCGCCAGCCATAATGATCAAGAACTACTCGATCAGGATACATTCGCACGTCTATCGCGACCGACCGACCAGATACAGCTGATTTCGGATGAGGTGCTTGCCGAATCGGAAACGGAACTGCAGTCGCGTCACAACGTGAAGCAGATGCTCAAATGGGGCATACGCTACAGGGCGGGCGCCTTGCTCAACAAGGACCAGGTCAACCTTGATCGCTTCGCCCTCCAATTCTCGCCGAGCGCGGGGCCGCTCTCAAAGGAGCATTTTGAAAGGGCAGCGCTGCTGATGCCGCATATTGCCAAAGCGCTCAATGTCAGTCGGCCGACCAAGCAACTCGCCGACAAGTTCCAGTCCATCGCCGACTGCATCGACATGCTCGTCATCGGCGTATGCATCACCGACGCGGAGGGAAGGGTCGTTCATCTCAATCAGGAATTTCAGCGCCAGATTGCGAGCTACCCCGTCTTCCGCAAGGATTCCTTAGGCCGGCTTGTCATGCATTCCGATAGCCTGGGCGGTGCATTGACCGAGCTCCGCGGGTCCCTCGACAATCATGGCCGTTTCGGCGCGCGCCCGAGAAAGGAAGCAATCATCTCGGTGATCGAGAATAGGCCGCATACGCTCTGCATTGAAGTAGCACCGCTAACCAGCGCCAATGAGTTCGGCGAAGCGAAGCTCAATGGACATATCATCTACAGCATGGACACCGGCAACTCCTACGCGATCGACCGGAAAATGTTGACCTCGGTCTTCTCGCTGACACAAGCCGAAGCATCGATACTCGAAATGCTGGCGGAGGGAATGACCAACCTGCAGATTTCGGAGCGAAGGGCGAAATCGGTAGAAACCGTCAATTCGCAGGTCAAGTCCATTCTGGAAAAGACCCAGTCCGCCAATCGGACTCAGCTCATCCGGGTTGCGACAAATATAGGTGCAAGTTTCGTGCGCGCGCCGTCATCACCCAAATAGGTGATGCATAAGATTCGCTTGCCTTCTATGACGAAGTTATATTGCAATTAAAAGTATTGTTGCACGTCTCGGACACATGTATGTTTGGTAGAGTTGGGCACAGGGGTGATGCATGAGCATATGGGGGCTTTCCTTACCTCGTTTCGTTCTATTGCTGATAATCATGCTATGCCCGTCGACAGGCCTCAAACATGCCTTCGCGCAGGACGCTGACGCCGCTGGCCGCCTACCGGATAATGTGGTCGCGCTCGACCAGGGCTGGTCGGGGGAGCAGCGGAGCTGGTGGTACACAGTGAGCCAGGGTTCCCGGCTTCTGCCGCTCGACTGGATGCGGGCACTCGAAACCGCCGGCTCGACCGACGCTTTCCTTTCTGACGCCAATATCAGCCGCCTGGGCTATCTTCCCAATCCAAAATCGCGGGACAATCCTTATGGACTGCCAGTCGGCTTCGCTGTCGATCAAGACAAGAGCCGGTCTGCCGATCTGATGTGCGATGTCTTTCCTGCGACTTGCGACGCAATGACGATGCGCAAGCCTTGGATAGGTCTGAACTGTTCCGCCTGCCACACCAACGAGATCGTCTACCAGAACAAGCGTATCCGGATCGATGGCGCAGCCACGCTTGCAGATTTTCAGGGGCTGGAGGAGGACATTCTCGCCGCGTTGAAAAAGACGATGGAGGATCGCGAGAAGTTCGATCGCTTCGCGCGCAAAGTGCTGGCGAATGACATGACCGTCGAAAGCAGGGCGGAACTGGACGCCCAGCTCCTCGAGCAGATTGCTTGGCAGCAGGCGCTTGCCGACAAGAACGCCGCTGCGGTTCGGTATGGGCGCGGACGGCTCGATGCCCAGGGACACATCCTGAACAAGGTGGCGCTTCTGACAAAACAGGTCCACCCGGATACCGTTCATGCCGATGCGCCAGCGAGCTATCCGTTCATTTGGAACACCTCCCAACAGGGCAAGATCCAGTGGAATGGTATCGCCAACAACATTCTCAAAATCAACATTCTGGGCAACGAGACCGATATCGGCGCACTCGTGCGCAACACGTCCGAAGTGATCGGCGTTTTTGCGCATGTCGAGACCGACCGAAGCAAGGCCTGGCGAGGCTACGACTCCAGCGTGCGTGTTAAGGCAATGATCGGCCTCGAGCGCCAGCTTGCAAAACTCAAGTCCCCGCGCTGGCCTGAGAACATGCTACCGGCGATCGACTGGGAGCAGGCGGCGCGCGGCCGCGAGCATTTCGAGCGCTTCAAGTGTGAAAGCTGTCACAAGCCGCTCGCATGGGATGACCTTCAATCCCCGGCGCAGGAAACGATGGACCCGATCGCCAGGCAGCAGACGGATATCTTCCTCGCCTGCAACACGTTTCTGCACAAGTCGAAGTCTGGCAACCAGACGGGGCAGAAGATCTTTGCCTTCACTGGCGACAAGATCCGCGACATCGAATTCACCCGCAATCTGCTCATCAATACCACCGTTGGTACGGTGGTCGGCAATTTCGACGAACTGGCGAGCGGCATTTTCGAAGATGTATCACCGACCGAAGCGGCGCGCGGCAACAGCTTCGAGGCATCCGGCCAGGTCGAATACCTGCCCGGCGTGACCGATTCCTTCAAGAAGGATCAGGCCAGGCAATGTCTGACGAACGACCACGACATCCTCGCCTACAAGGCTCGTCCGCTTAACGGCATCTGGGCGACCGCGCCCTATCTGCACAACGGCTCGGTGCCGACGCTTTACGACTTGCTTCTGCCTGCCAAGGTTCGCAACGTTTCAACGTCAGACACCACGGCCGAGGTCACTGGTCCAACGCGCCCGGAAGTCTTCTCCGTCGGCTCGCGGACATTCGACCCCGTTCACGTCGGCTTTATCTCGACCGTCGTTGAAGGGGAGGATAATTTCGTCTTCCGCGTTCGCAAGGAAGGAAGCCAGGAGCCAATCCCCGGCAATTACAATTCCGGCCACGAATATGGAACGGGACAGCTTTCAGACGAGCAGCGGATGGAGCTGGTGGAGTATCTCAAGACACTATGAGGGTCGCGCCCGCCCCCTTGTATAGGCGCCGGTTCGGACTTGTTACGACAGCAGCAGGAGGAGATCATGGCCAATCTTTTCGCCGTTTCGCATGCTTGCCTGCTGTCGGCCTTGTTGACTGCCTCCGCCTCCACTCCCTCCTTTGCGGAGGATTTGCCGGCGGCCAATGTTTTCATCGAGTTTTCAGGCGGTGGTGTCGATCGCGACATGGCAGCCGTCATTAACGCCTTTTCAGGCAAGAGCCAGCTGTTGCCGGTGCATAAGTACATGCCTGCCAAGACATCGAGCCTCTGCCCCATACTCGATTCCCAGCTTGGGTTGGGAAAGGCCTATTGCACGGGCGAGGTTATAGCCGCCATTCGCGCACTGAACGAAAAGAACGGCGTGACAATCAATCCGGATGCCGTCAACCCGGTGCAGGGGGTCGTGTTGCCGGAGATCAAGCTGACGGAGACGGAAATCTCCCGCGTCTATAATCTCGAACAGAAAATGGAAGCACAGCGCCTCGAGCAGATCGAGAAGAACCCAAGTTGGCAGAACTCGATCGTCCGCAAGGAAACAGACCTTCTGGCGAGAAGTGACAAGGGCGACATGTCGCTGCCCCAGCTCGATCAACTGACGTTCAAACGCATTGCCTGGCAGTTCACCATCAGCGGCTCCAGCGACCGCATCATCGAAGCGCAATATCTCTCCCAGATGCTGGTCAACCGCAACCTATCGGTCGACGTGGAAAGCACCAGCGGCTTCGACAAGACAGCACATTCCGCCACGCGCTACAGCGCCCTCGACCATTACAAGAAGTGGTGCGTGGACCAGAACGCTCCGAATGCCGAAGGGTCGTTTTCTGATCTCGCGGGCTGGCTCTACGAGACCAAGGCGGCCGTTGCCTGCGAGGGCCAGGACCCGCCCAGGCCGGAAGTGGTGATCATGGACCAGGCGATCGATCCCAATTCGGATCTTGCAGCGTCCTTTCCAGGCGCACACGCTGCCACGCCTCAGCCGGCGACGAGTTGCCAGACCTCTGCCTTCACGAAAAGCACCGATCACGGAACGCTTCTATCCACCATCGTCGCTTCCAATGCCAATGGCTACGGCTTTCTGGGGGTCGAACCCAGGGCCATGATCAGGTCCTTTGTCTGGGACCAGAGGTTGGTTACCAACAACAAGCTGAAAGTCTTCATTCGCGAGGCCATGACTCCGGTCAAACCACAAGTCTATCTCTTCGCAAGCGAATTCGCCCCATACACACCCCATCCTGACACCAATCAGGCGACAGCGGCGGAGACCCTGCTTGCCAAGGAGATCTGGCGGCGCACTCCGGATGGGAAATGGCTCGACCTGCTTGTCAACGACCAGGTGCGCGTCAGGGAGGGCCTTGCACGGGAGATCTTGCAGAGCCCGATGCTCCTGGTCGTGTCGGCCGGCCAGGCCATCGATGGCGATGAAGGCCGGGAGATCCATTGGGAGACCCCGATGCCGCCGCAAAATCTCGGCGATTACGACAAGGTGCTGGTCGTGGCCGCCTGCGAGAACTGCGACGGCGATACGGCCAAGCTCTGGAAGGAATCGAACCGCGGTCTGGACAACAAGTCCTTCGTCGGGGTCATGGCTCCCGGCGGCGGCGAAATCCCGACATATCTTTCGAACCACAAAGTCGGCGAGACGATGGGCGGAACCTCCGCCTCCGCTGCTTTCGCCGCGGGACTCGCGGCGAAAATGGCGAGTTGCTATCCGTCGAGCTACAATGCCCAACCCTATCAGCTCAAGGAACGCATTATTCTCGCGTCGCGGCCGATCGCAGAAGAGACCGCCAACGAGCATGTCGCCGGTGGCGTCATCGATCCTGAAGTGTCGATGCTCGATCCCCGCAAGGATTGGTTGAAGCTGAAAGAAAGCCCTGTGCGCGCCGTCGCGTTCGTCAAATGGTGCAGTGACAGGCTGAAGCTCGACGACGATACGCGCGACCCTCTCAATCTGCTCCCGACGAGGCGCATCTCCAACGTGGAAGGCGTGGGGCTGGTCCAGCAGCGGGTCAGCCTGATCGAAACCGATCCGGTCTACAGCAAGCACCAAGTCAGGCGCGAGCTGCCCGCCACGGTGCTTGAACCCGACAAGCCCATTGCAGTCGTCCGCTACGATTCGTCGTCAGCCGAATGCGCCGTCAACATCCCGCGGCTCACGGATCTCTTCCTGTCCAAGACCTATGCAAACAGCGGCGATTGTTCGGCTGCTCCTCTTTGCGAGTGATGGTCATGAAAATCCCGGCTACTATTGCCCTCGTCGCCACGCTCGCCTGCCCTGCCGCAGCTCAGGAAGCGCGTGGCACCAAATTCGGCATCGCTTTCAAGCCGATCGACGCAGTGCTGAGCAAGACGCGCAAGCGGGTCGAGATCACCGGAGCGCCTTCGCAAGATGAGCCTCGCTACTATCGGCTGAGGATCAAGGTCACCAATCCCGGGAATGAAGACTGGTCCATCGTCATTCGCGCCTCGACCGGCCAGGTCCTCTCAGCATTCGACCAGAAAGCCTCCGCCTGCGAAACAGACGCCGGCTGCTGGACGCGGCGCCTGAATTCGAAATTGCCGGCCGTGCAACTGTCGACGCAGTCGGCCAATGTGCGGGCAGAGGTGGTCGACGGACTCTACATGCCGTCGCAGGTGGCGAGCCCCTTCTACTCGCCGATGCCGGGCAACACGAACGAGCTGCTGGCCGGCCTAAGCTTTCCCAATACCAACGAGAAGGTCGCCATGCAGACGCTGGCCGATGATCTCGGGATGCTGATCGGCTCGGGGCCGGGAATCGACGGCAAGCTTGCCAACTGGTGCTGCAGCGGCACCAGGCTGACCTCGGACCTCTTCATGACCAACTGGCACTGCGGCGGGGCGGACAGCACGCTCGCGGCATCCTTCTGGCAGGGCGGCATCTGCCATTCCGCCATCGTCGACATGTCCTGGGATAGCGACGACGAGGGCCGGGAATATGCCTGCCAGAAGGTGGAATTCTCGAGCGAGGATCTCGATGTAGCGATTATCCGGCTAACCCCGCTGGCGGATGGACCGGCGCTGTCGAGGCCGCTGTTACTACCAAAGCTGAACGAGGAGCCACTCACCGCCGGCGAGAGCGTCACGGTCTTGCATCACCCGGCCTGCGTAGCGAAGTCGGTGACCCGCGGCTGCTCCGTTCTCAACCCGAACGTGGCGACCTGGACAGGCCCGGAAGATGCGGCATCGATCACGGAGTTCACGCACAACTGCACGACGGAAAATGGCAGCTCGGGTGGGCCTGTCTTTGCCAGTGACGGACGCATCATCGGCCTACATCATCTCGGCGTCGGCCCGATGCGCATGGAACCCGGAAATTTTGCCGTCAATGTCGCTGCGATCCTTATGGAGATAAAGCGGACCAATGATCCGCTCTACAAGGAATTGATGGCGGCGACATCGGACCCATAAGCTATCTCGCTGAATCCTTCTCTTTTGGCTGAAACGAAAGGCGGCCCCGATCGGGAGGCATGTCTCTGGCCGACAAACATCAAGCCTGATTGGCTGATGCCTTGACGAAATCGATGAATGCCCGGAGCGGCGCCGGCACCAGCCGACGTCCGGGATAATAGAGGAATGGCCCGGAGAATCGCTGCCACCACGGTTCGAGGATGGGCTCGAGCGCGCCGCTGTCAAAATGCGGGCGCAGCCAGTCCTCGAAGAGGCAGACGATCCCTGTTCCCGATATCGCTGCATCGACGGCCAGGTCAGTCGCTCCGCCGACCCGCACGATCAGCGGCCCCGTCGGATCGACCCGCACGATCTCGCCATCACGCTCGAATTCCCACGGCGCCGTCATCGCACCACTATCGAAGCGGCCCAATATGCAGGCATGGCCAAGCAACTGGCTCGGGTGTTGCGGCCGGCCACGGCGATCCAGGTAGCCGGGGGAGGCGGCGATGGCAAAGCGCTGGACGCGTGGGCCGATCGGTATTGCGATCATATCCTGCTCCAACCGCTCGTCATAGCGGATGCCGGCGTCGCAGCCGGCCGCGATCACGTCGACAAAGCTCTCGTCGGTCACCACCTCCAGCCGAATATCGGGATAGACGGCGAGGAATGGTGGAACGATGGCAGGCAGCACCAGCCGCGCCGCGCTGACCGGCACATTGAGGCGCAACGCACCGGCCGGCCTGTCGCGAAATCCGTTGACGACGTCGAGGGCAGACTCCACCTCGCTCAAAGCAGGGCCGAGCCGCTCCAGCAAGCCCTTGCCCGCTTCGGTCGGGACAACACTGCGGGTCGTCCGGTTGAGCAGCCTGACGCCGAGTTGGCCCTCCAGGCGACGCACCGCTTCGCTGAGGAAGGAGGCGCTGCTGCCGCTGACGCGCGCCCCTTCACGAAAACCCCCGGCACGGGCCACGGCAACGAAGGCATTGAGATCACCCAGATCCGCTTTCACTGTTCGCCACTCCGCACAGCCCGTGCGGATTGTAGCCAATTTTCACGCGTGCCGACAATGCTTATCTTGGGCCTATCTTGGCGTCATCTCTTGAAAGGAATTAAGTCATGTCCACTACCGATCAGTCCGGCACATTCAACCTCGGCGGCCGCAGCGTGAAGCGGCTCGGCTATGGCGCCATGCAGCTTGCCGGGCCTGGCGTGTTTGGCCCGCCCAAAGATCATGGCGCAGCCTTGGCCGTGCTGCGAGAGGCGGTCACGAGCGGCGTAAACCATATCGACACCAGCGACCTCTATGGCCCGCACGTCACCAACCAGATCATCCGCGAAGCGCTGCATCCCTATCGCGACGATCTCGTCATCGTCACCAAGATCGGCGCCCGGCGCGGCGCGGATGGATCGTGGATGCCGGCCTTCTCGCGTGAAGAACTGACCGCGGCAGTGCACGACAATCTCCGCAATCTCGGCCTCGATGTGCTTGATGTCGTCAATCTCAGGATCATGTTCGACGTGCATGGTCCGGCCGAAGGGTCGATCGAAGCGCCGCTGACAGTGCTCGCCGATCTTCAGCGGCAAGGCCTGGTGCGTCACGTCGGGCTGAGCAACGTCACATCCAAGCAGATCACCGAAGGGCGTGGGATCACCGAGATCATCTGCGTGCAGAACCAGTACAATCTCGCGCATCGGGCCGACGATGCCCTGATCGACGATCTCGCGCGCGACGGCATTGCCTATGTACCATTCTTCCCGCTCGGCGGGTTCAGCCCGCTGCAGTCGTCCACCCTGTCCGATGTCGCCACACGCCTCAATGCCACGCCGATGCAGGTGGCACTCGCCTGGCTGCTGCGTCGCGCGGAAAACATCCTGCTGATTCCCGGCACTTCGTCCGTCGGCCATCTCAGGGAGAACCTCGCCGCCGCCGGGCTCGCGCTGCCGGATGAGGCCGTCTCGGAATTGAACCGCATGGCTGATGTCGCCGCCTGAAGGTCTCCGACGATCCAACGCTACGCCACGCTCTTCCGTGGCGTAGCGTAGCAACCCGCCGTTGCGGCTATGCTGTCAATAGCGCTCCGGCACGAGCATTTCAGGCGGAACCGGCGACCTGTTGTAATCGGCATGACGGATGCGATCCGGCAACTGGATCTCCAGTTTCGGAACATCCTCATAAGGGATCTGTTCGAGAAGATGGGCAATGCAGTTCAACCGCGCCCGTTTCTTGTCCACGGCCTGTACCACCCACCAGGGTGCGTCCTCCGTGTGCGTCCGCGCCAGCATCTCTTCCTTGGCTTTGGTGTATTCCTCCCAATGGACACGGCTTTCCATATCCATCGGTGAGAGCTTCCATTGCTTCAGCGGATCGTGGATACGCATCTTGAAGCGGAATTCCTGCTCCTCGTCGGTGATCGAAAACCAGTACTTGATCAGCACGATACCGGAGCGGACGAGCATCCGCTCGAATTCAGGCACCGAGCGGAAGAACTCCTCGAGTTCTTCCTCGGTGCAGAACCCCATGACGCGCTCGACGCCGGCGCGATTGTACCAGCTTCGGTCAAAGAGCACCATTTCGCCGGCGGTCGGAAGATGCGGGACATAACGCTGGAAATACCATTGATGACGTTCCCGCTCGGTGGGCGCGGGCAGCGCGACCGTCCGGCAAACGCGCGGATTGAGCCGCTGGGTCACGCGCTTGATCGCGCCACCCTTGCCGGCCGAATCCCGCCCTTCGAACAGCACCACCACCTTCAGCTTCTTATGCTGGACCCAATCCTGCAACCGCACCAGTTCATGCTGCAGCCGGAAAAGCTCCCTGAAGTAGATCTTTCGCTCGATCGTCTGCTCCGCCGGTTCCGACATTCCTTCGGCAACCAGATCGTCCAGCCGGTCTTCCTCCATCTGCATTTCCAGCTCTTCATCGAAGCTGTCGGCGATTTCGGCCTTAATACGGCTGAGCTGGTCCTGAGGTGTTTGAGTCATGGCCTTTTCCTTCCTGCTTTTTTTGACAGGAGCATGTCACTGCGAAGTTTGTGTGACAGTTCGGCTAACCGGAAGCCGGAACAGCAACGTCCCGATCTCTCAAGCCGATGCTTGCGGCGTCGAATGCGCTTCAGCCGCCGAGCGCGCCTACAACTGCCCCGTCCGGTACTGGTCGACAAGGTTCCGGCAGGCGCGGATCGTCAGAGCCATGACGGTGAGCGTGGTGCCGGCGATGCCGCTGCCGGGGAAGGCGCTGGCGTCGGTGACGATGAGGTTCGGAGCATCCCAGACCTGGTTGTAGGGATTGAGCACAGAAGCTTGCCGATTTTCGCCCATGCGCGCGCCGCCCGTCTCATGGATTGCCGCGCCCATGCACATGGTCTTGCGGAACCATTTGCGGAACATGAAGCGGCTGAAGGTATCGGCTTCGGGAAAGGCGCCCTTGCCCATCTCCTTGAGGCCGGTGGGCGAGCCGATGAATTCGAGGTCGCCGCCGACTTCCTTGATCATCGCGATCAGCGTTTCCTCCTGCCTTCTGAGCAGCGCCTGTTCCTCCTCCTGCATGACGCAGCGGATATGTGGCACGGGAATGTTCCAGGCATCCCTACGCCTGACGTCGAGCGTGATGCGATTGTCTGCATAGGGCAGCATCCGGCCGAAACCGAAGAAGGCGAGACGTGCATCTGTGTCCCCGGAGACCGGCGCGCGGCCGACGCTTCCCTGGTAGTCGAAATCGCCGCGGGCGGCGTCGCCCTCGCCGAAGCGGGGAATGAAGATCCCGCCTGACGGATTGTAGAACGGGTCGGTCGGCGCAGACTCGTCGACCGCCCAACCCTTCGCCTTCGAAAAGGACCCAAACGCGAGGCACGGAAGCTGATCCATAAAATAGCGGCCGAGGGCACCCGAGCTGTTGCCGAGCCCATCAGGATGTTTCGCCGACGCCGAATTCAGCAGCAGTCGCACGCTCTCTATCGGCGAGGCCGAAAGCACCACCGTCGCGGCGCGCGCGGTCGATACTTCGCCCGTATTGCGATCGATGAACTCCGCTCCGGTGGCGTGGCCGGTCTTCTCGTCCGTGGTGATGCGGCGAACGACGGCGTCGTAGCGGACTGTCAGTTGGCCGGTCGCCTTTGCTTCTCGCAGCGGTCGCGGCATGCGGTCGGCGTCCGGCGCGATGTAGCGCCAGGAAACGACATGCCTTTCCGGCCAACGGTATTCAACCGCCTGCTTGAAGATCTGTTCGGCGGGCGTCAGGCTTGCCGGCTTCGCATAGATGCCATCTGGCAGCGTGGCCACGTTGTCCTTGTTGCCGTAGAGCCCGAGATGGGCCTCGACCTCGTCGTAGAAAGGCACCAGCTCGTCATAGGAGACCGGCCAGTCCACGCCCTTTCCGGCGCGTGAGCGGATCTTGAAATCGTCGTCGGTCCAGCGCAGCAGCACCCGGCCGAAACTGTGGAGGCGCCCACCGCCCTGGCGGCCGCGGATCCAGAGGAAGGGTTCGCCCTTCGGCGTCGTATAGGGGTTCTTGCGGTCGTTGACGAAGAAATGGCTGAAGCGCTCGGTGAAAAAGGCTGCGCGCGCCTGGATCGGCTGGCCCTTGAGGGTGGCCCGCGCGCGCTCCCATATATTGATGCTGCTTGCCGGCGCCTTCTTGCGGGCGGGATCGAAATCCTTCGGTCCGACCGCGGGGCCGGCCTCGAGCAGCAGCACCGACAATCCCTGTGCCGTCAGTTCCTTCACCGCAAAAGAACCCGCCGCGCCGGAGCCGATCACCAGCGCATCATAGACGATCTCAGACATGTATTTTCAAATCCTGTCCTGAAGCAATCCTCAAAACGGCGCGAAGCGCGTCCGGAATTGCGGGAAAACAAAGGGATGGCGCGTTACAGCCGCGATCCGTCAGCGCCGAAGAGGGATGCCTTGGCGATATCGAGCCCGGGAGCCACGGCATCGCCGGGCTGCAGGGTGACATCGCCCATGAGCCGGAGCGAAAGGCTCTGGTCCGCCCAGTCGAACCAGACGACGGCGTCCGAGCCCATCGGCTCGACGACGGAAACGCGACCGGGAATGGTGGGTAGGCCGCTCGTGGCGCCATCGAGCACAAGGTGTTCCGGGCGAAAGCCGAGCGTTGCCGGTCCTTCCGCTGCGTCCGCTCGAAAGGAATAACCGGAGAGATCGACAGTGAGCTCCTTGCTCTGGAAGACCAGCGCGCCGTTGCCGCGCTCGATCCGGCCCTCGGCGAAATTCATCGCCGGAGCGCCGATGAAACCGGCAACGAAGAGATTGGCCGGACGGCGGTAGATTTCAGCCGGAGAGGCGAGTTGCTGGATCACGCCGTCCCGCATGATGGCGATGCGGTCGGCCAGCGTCAGGGCCTCGACCTGATCGTGGGTGACGTAGATCATGGTATTGCCGAGGCGCTGGTGCAGCTTCTTGATCTCGACGCGCAATTCGTTGCGCAGCTTGGCATCGAGGTTCGACAGTGGTTCGTCGAACAGGAAGACATCCACTTCACGCACCAGCGCCCGGCCGATGGCGACACGCTGGCGCTGGCCGCCCGACAGCTCGGAAGGACGCCGGTCGAGCAGCTTGTCGAGCTGGAGGAGCGCCGCGGTGCGGGCGACACGGGCCTCGATCTCAGCCTTCGGCAGACCGGCGACGCGAAGTCCGAAGGAGAGGTTCTTGCGAACCGACATGCGGGGATAGAGCGCGTAGGACTGGAAGACCATGCCGATGCCGCGGTCCTTCGGCTCCTCCCAGCTGACGTTCTTGCCTGAGATCCAGACCTCGCCTGATGTGATGTCCTGGAGACCGGCAATGGCGTTCAGAAGCGTGGACTTGCCGCAGCCGGAAGGGCCGAGCAGCACCAGGAACTCTCGCGACGCGATGTCGATCGACATCTTCTCGATCACCGTATGGTCGCCGTAGGCGATCTTCAGGTCCTTGACGGAGACGGCAGATTGCATGGAAGTGTTACCCCTTGACTGCGCCGGCCGCGATGCCGCGCACGAACCAGCGGCCGGACAGGAAATAGATGGCGAGCGGAACGATGGCGGTGAGGATCGTCGCCGCCATGTTCACGTTGTAGGTCCGCTCGCCCATCGTGGTGTTGACGATATTGTTGAGTTGCACGGTCATCGGCAGGTTGTCGCGGCCGGCAAAGACGAGACCGAGCAGGAAGTCGTTCCAGATGCCGGTGAACTGCAGCATGGAGACCACCACGACCATCGGCACGGCAATCGGCAGCATGATCTCGAAAAAGATGCGCCAGAAGCCCGCGCCGTCGACGCGCGCCGCCTTGCAGAGCTCCTCCGGCACGCTGAGGAAATAGTTGCGGAAAAGAAGCGTCACCAGCGGCAGACCGAAGATGACATGCACGAGAATGATGCCAGCCAGCGAATTATAAAGGTCAATATTCGCCATCGCCCGGACCATCGGATAGAGGAAGATCTGGTAGGGGATGAGGCCGCCGGCCATCAGCAGGCCGAAGAGCAGGTTTGCCCCGCGCGGCCGCCAGAGCGACAGCGCATAGCCGTTGACGGCGCCGATGAAGACCGAGAGCGCGACCGAGGGTAGGGTGATCGCCACCGAATTCCAGAAGCCGCTGCGAATGCCGACGCAGACGGTTCCCATGCAGGCCCCCGACCAGGCAGTGGCCCAGGCAGAAAAATCGAGCGTCGCCGGCAGGGCAAAGATCTGGCCGAGCCGGATTTCGGGCATCGATTTCAGCGAGGTAACGACCATGGTGTAGAGCGGCAAAAGGAAGAAAAGCGCTGCGACGACAAGGAAGGCATAGAGGCCGATGCGCCCGGCGGTGATCTGTGCCGGCTTCGGGCCGTTCGGATGAAGACGTGCCATCACGCGGCTCCCTTGGCTTTGTCACGCATGTGCATGATGTAGCGGAACGGGGCGACTGCGATGATCACGCCGAGGACAAGCACCGTCGCGCCGGCTGTGGCAAGGCCGAGGTTCTGGCGCCCGAACAGATTGTCCATGATGAATTTCGCCGGCACCTCCGTCGCATTGCCGGGGCCGCCATTGGTCATGGCAACGACGATGTCATAGGTCTTGATCACGCCCATGGCGAGCAGCATGCCGGCCGCGGCCAGCGCCGGCCCGAGCTGGGGCAGGATGATCGAGACATAGATCCGCCAGACAGGGATACCGTCGATCCGCGCCGCCTTCCATTGCTCGCCTTCGATGCCGCGCATGCCGGCGAGCGCAATGACCATGACGAGCCCCGCGCCCTGCCATACGCCGGCAAGCACCAGCGCATAGATCGCCATGTCGCGATTGACCACCCAGTCGAGGACGAAGCTTTCCCAGCCGAGCGAACGCACGCTCGCCTGGATGCCGAGCGCCGGATTGAGCATCCATTGCCAGATCAGCCCGGTCACCACGAAGGACATGGCGTAGGGATAGAGGAATATGGTCCTGAAGGCGCTTTCGAAGCGGATCTTGCGGTCCAGCGCCGCAGCCAGCAGGAAGCCCAGCAGCAAACAGCCTGCGACGTATAGGACGCCGAAGATCAACACGTTTTGCAGCGAGGCCAGCCACTTGGCGGAAGAGAAGAGCTTCGAATACTGCGCCAAGCCGACATAGGTCGAGGACGGAAAAAGCGTCGAATTGGTGAAGGACAGGCGGATCGACCAGGCCATGGTACCGATAAAGACCACGACCGCGACGAACCATGTCGGCAAAAGCGCGATGGTCGCGGAAAGATTGGGCTTGCGTTTGATGGACATCGGCCAGCTCATTGACGGAGTGGAAAGCAGGGCGCGCCGCCGCGCGAGGCGGCGGCTGGCAGCCGTGGCGTCGACATCAGGTCGACGCCACGGGCTACTATCCTACTCGAAGATGGCGAAGAAATTCCCGGCTGCGGAGGCCGTATCGTCCGAGCCGCCGCTCCAGTATTCGTCGACGAAGTCATCGAGCGCGCCAACCTGCTGGGGCGTCAGCACGATCGCCTGGTCCGGCACGATCGCACCGGCTGCCATCAGCTCGACACCCTTCTGGGCGCAGACGTCCAGCTTCGACTTGTCGACGTCGGCGCGCATCGGAACCGAACCCTTCTTGAGGGCGAATTCGACCTGGACGGCCGGATCCATGACGACTTCGGCGAGAAGTTTCTGTGCCTTGTCGGTCTCGGCCTTGCCGGTCTTGGGGAACCAGAGGGAGTCGGCGATATAAACCATGCCCTTCGATTCCGGCACGATCATGCAGCCATAATCCTTGCCCGGCTCCTTGCCGGCAACGGTAAATTCGCCCTTGGCCCAATCGCCCATGAACTGCACGCCGGCCTTGGCGGTGATCAGCATGGCGGTCGCGTCGTTCCAGTTGCGGCCGGCGGCACCGGCATCGACATAACCACGCAGCTTGCCGAGGATTTCGAGGGTCTTCTTCACGCCTTCGACGGATGCCGGGCTCTTGTCCTTATCGACATAGATCTTCAGGAAGCCGTCGATCCCGACCTGCGAGAGCAGGATCATGTTGAAGACCTTGGTTTGCTGCCAGGGCTGGCCACCCCAAGCGACCGGAACCATGCCGGCAGCCTTCAGCTTGTCGAGATCGGCAAAGAGCTCGTCCCAGGTCTTGGGCTCTTGCGAAATACCGGCCTTCTCGAAGGCTTCCTTGGAATAGAAGAGCCAGCTTTCACCATGGGCGCCGGTCGGCGCAAGGTAGACCTTGCCGTCATAGGTGATGAGATCATGGATCGATTTCGGCAAGGCGTCAGCCCATTTGCCGGCGGCCGCCACGTCGTCGATCGGATTGAACAGGCCCTGGCTGATGAAATCGGCGGCAGCGAGACCGATGACGCCCTGCTTGGCACCGGGCGCATCACCGGCGACGATCCGATTTTGGAAGGCGGCATCGGCCGCACCGAAGCCGGCGATCGAGGAATCCTTCCAGACGCCGCCGCGCTTTTCGAACTCGGTCTTGATGACGTTGAGGGCGGCAGCTTCGCCGCCCGACGTCCAGGACGACATGATCTCGATCGTTGGCTTGTCCTCGGCATGGGCCGAGGCGGAGAGACCGGCGAATGCCACGCCGGCAAGAAAAAGCTTCATCATGGTCTTCATTGTTCCACCTCTTGAAAATGCCCTCTTTGCGGGGCGTTCGTTGTCTTAGGGATGACTGTCAGCGATAGATCGGCAGGAGCGCCTGCCGGACGAGCGTGAGCCCGTTGGCGATGTCGCGGACGGGATCGGGCGCGGCATCGAGTTCGAGGATCGCCCAGCCTTCATAGGCCCGGTCGCGCAGCAGCCGGATCCAGGCCGGCCAGTCGACCCGTCCGAGGCCGAAGCTGCAGAAATAGGGCTGGTGGCGTTCATGGATGTGCTTGTCGATCGGCGTATCGGCGGGCATCGGGCCGATCGCATCCTTCCAGTGAGCGATGATCATGCGCTCGTGATGGCGATCGACGAGTTGGACGGGATCGGAGCCGGCAACGATGATATGGGCCGTGTCCGGGCACATATGCACATAGGCCGGATCGGTCAAAAGCATCATCAGATCGACATCGCGCGCGGCGGCAAAGATCGAGTGCGCCTCGGTGTGCAGCGCCAGCCGCACGCCCCTGGCATAGAGGGTCGCACCAAGCCGGTTCAGAAAATCGGCAATCACTTTGGCGCGGTCGAAATTGTAGAATTGCACCGGCTGGGCGCCGAGCGTCTGGCGCAGCGGCGCGCCGATCACCATGATGTCGCTGCCGCAGGCTTTCAGGAAGTCGGCATATCGTTCCGCCTTGTCGATCAGCGCGCGCTGGGCCTCGGGCTCAGCGAAATCGCCGGCCGCCTCCAGTTCCGCGAAGAAGCCACTGCACAGCGTCAGGCCGCGTCTTGCCAGTTCGGCTGCAAAGGCGTCGACGGAACCATAGGTCTTGATGGCGTCCTGCCAGTTGAAGGGAGAGAAGGTCAGCTCGACACCGGCAACGCCGGAGGCCTGGACGCTGTCGAGAATCTTGTCCCAGAAGGCACGGCGCTCGGCGCGGGCATAGACGACGATCGCCTCATGGCTGTCGACGCCCCAGAAGCCGGGATGAAAGAATGTCACGAGATCGACACCGAAGCGCAGCCTGTCAGTAGCCATAATTTGTCCATTTCTCGAGGCATGACCAACCAGCGTGCGGAAGTGCCGTTCCGCATCCAATAAATCATGGGTTTTCAAAGCATTAAGAAATGGCAATCGTTTGCCATGGCTAGATAATAGCCAAGCCGGTTTTTTAAGCAAGCGATTTTTGGCAAACGTTTGCTATAAATCGCTCCCTGCCTTAGAGTTGCAAATCGAAGCATCCGGGAGACCGAAATAAACATGAATAAAAACAAGGATGTGGTGGGAGAGGAGCCATCGGGTGCATTGATGGCCGATGTCGCGCGGCTCGCCGGCGTTGCGATATCGACAGTCAGCCGGGCGCTCGCCAATCCCGGCCGAGTCAACGAGAAGACGCGCGCCAGGATCAATGCCGCAGCCAGGCAACTGGGCTATACGCCGAACGCGATGGCGCGCGGCCTCAGGGTCGGCAAATCCAACATCATCATGATCATTCTGCCGGGATCGCTCTACTATGGTGCTTCCCAGGTCATTCCGCAGGTGCTGCAGAGTATCAATCAATCGCTGATCCAGGGCGGCTACAACCTGATGATTGCCAACCTCGATCGCGACGAGATTTCCGAACGGCATATCCTCGACCTCGCCTTCGGCGGCAGCGTACGCGGGGCCATCATCCTGTCGTCGAAGCTTCCGGAGGTCGACGGGCGCTCGCTGGCCAATTCCGGTCTGCCGATCGTGTCGATGCTGCTCGACATGAGCGATGCCGGCCTGCAGAGCGTCGTGACGAACGACCGCGAAGCCGTGCGCGACGTTACTGCCGAACTGATCCGATTGGGTCATCGGCGGTTTTTCTATCTTGCAGGGCCTGAAGGCAATTATCACGATGTCGAGCGTTACGGCGGCGTGCTCGAGGCGCTCGAGGCGGCAGGATTGTCCGAGGAGGCGGTGCATCGCTCGGGTGGTCATCTCGATTATCAGCACGGCTTCGACATTGGTGTCCAGGCGGCGGATGATTTCGCCGAGTTGACCGAGAAACCGACAGCCGTCATCGCGACCAGCGACGACATGGCCATTTCATTCGTCAGCCGTGTCCAGCGGACAGGCGTGCGCATTCCCGGTGATCTGTCCGTCGTCTCTTTCGACGGCTCCCCGGTCTGCGAATTCTGCTCGCCGCCGCTCTCGACGATCAAGCAGCCGGTGGAAGAGATGGGGCGCGCAGCGGTGGATCTTCTGCTCGACGCCATTGACCAGCGGCAGAATACGGCGGCGGTTCGCACCGTCATCCGAAGCAGCCTGATCTTGCGGGAGAGCATCGGCCCCACGAAGAGCTGACGATGACGGAAGCCGGCCGCGCATCCGTGTGGAAACGCCGACGTTGTAATGGACGCTGCGACTTGCATCCATTTAAGGCGCCTACATTGCTTGACCCTGCCAAGGATCGACAATGACGACACCGGTGCCGTCGAAATCTCTCACGTTTCGCGTGACCACGGTAAGATTGTGCACCAGTGCAGTGGCAGCAATTAGCGCATCTGCCTCGTTGCGCCGGTCGGAAATATGCAGATGCGCGCAGCGCGTTGCGATGGCATCATCGATCGGCAGTATCCGGCCGGCGAACTGCGGACGCACGTGATCATCAAGCCATGTACGCAGGCGTGAACCCTGCCGGGCATCGCGTCGTTGGACAGCAAGCACGCCCCGTTCCAATTCGAGAATGGTCATTGCAGAGAGATAAAAATCAGAAGCGTTTGCCGTTTTGATCCATGCCACGACTTCCGGATCAACCTTACCGTCACCAATCTTGCGCAGTTCGGAAATGACATTCGTATCCAGCAGATAACTCAAGACAGGTCAACTCCGCGGGTTTTGATCTCGACCCGCGACGGCATGAAATTAATTTCCGACAGGCCCGGCATGGAAAGCCCATCGACCAAGCTTTGGCTCCTACCGGAAAGACGCTGAAATTCCTCGTATGTCAGAAGGACATGGGAAGGTTTGCCGCGGTCAGTGATGATGACTGGCCCTTTTCTGGCGGCTTTCTTGGCATTGCTGACGTCGTGATTGAGTTCACGGCTGGAAAGTGTCGTAATGGTCATAGTTGGCTGCCTCATGTAGGTATTTACCTACATATAGCACTTTCGGCCAACAAACATTGTCCCTTCATTGAATCCATTGCGGGGATTCTGCCACTTCCGGCTGCCGTCGAGGGAAGGCCGCTAACGTTCGGCGATATATCGTAGTGGGTGCCGATTGCACTCCATCAAAACTTCGTCTGACCCCATCAGTCGACGCGTCGTGCTACGAAAAATCACAACACCGGGCGACTTGAAACTTCGGGTCTGCGCGGTGGAATTCTGAAATTCAGAGCACGCATATGGACCTCTCGAAGATCAAGACGCTGATCGACTTTGTCGGACGATCGAACATTGCCGAGCTGACCGTGACCGAAAAGGACGTGACGGTTCGGATTTTCCGCACGTCGCCGGGTCAGGAGGCTGCTGCCGAGCCCGCGCAAAAGGCAGGATCGACGACGAGCTTTGCCGATGATGCCGGCTACGATGCGTCGTCGAGGCTCGAGAAAACTTCCTATGCGGTGAAGGCGCCTGTCTTCGGCGTTCTGCACCGGACCCCGGCACCCGGGGAACCGCCATTCATTGCAATCGGTGACGAGGTGGAGGAGGGGCAGACGCTTTTCATCATCGAGGCGATGAAGGTCTTCAACACGATCGCTGCGCCGCGGTCAGGGCGCATTACGCACCTCACCGAAATCGACGAGGGCGAGGTCGAGACCGGCGATCTGCTGGCGGAGATTGCCTGATGCCGGAAACGCCTGAACAGTCTGCGACCGGTCGCTTCGATACCGTTTTGATCGCCAACCGCGGCGAGATCGCAGCCCGGATTCAGCGCGCCTGCCGCGAGCTCGGCCTGAAGACGGTCGCCATCTGCTCCGAGGCAGACAGGGAAGCGCCTTACGGAAAGACCGCAGACAGTTTTCTGTGCATCGGCCCGTCGACTGCCGCCAAGAGCTATCTCAATCAGGATGCCATCCTTCTGGCGGCGCGTCTTGCCGGTGCAGGCGCCATCCATCCGGGTTACGGTTTTCTGTCGGAGAACGCCGCCTTCGCCGACGCCGTCGAAAAGGCGGGGCTGATCTTCATCGGTCCGACCACGTCGTCGATTGCCACCATGGGCGACAAGATTTCGGCAAAGCGGGCGATGATGGCGGCCGGCGTGCCCTGCGTTCCCGGTCCGGACACGGCGCTGCCCGATGACCCCGCCACGATCGAGCGCATAGCGCTGGAGATCGGATATCCCGTCATCATCAAGGCAGCCGGCGGCGGCGGCGGACGCGGCATGCGCGTCGTGCCAAAGGCCGATCTGTTGCATGAAGCAATCGCGCTGACGCGAGAAGAGGCCCGCAAAGCCTTCGGCTCACCCGCGCTCTACATGGAGAAATTCTTAGAGCATCCGCGCCACATCGAGATCCAGGTCATTTGCGACGATCACGGCAATGCCGTGTGGCTCGGACACCGGGATTGCTCGATGCAGCGCCGCCATCAGAAAGTGGTGGAGGAGGCGCCGGCGCCGGGGATCGCACCCGACATCATCCAGCCGGTCGGTCTGGCTTGCGTAGAGGCCTGCCTTCAGATCGGCTACCGGGGCGTCGGAACCTTCGAATTCCTCTATGAGGATGGCGCTTTCTATTTCATCGAGATGAATACGCGACTTCAGGTCGAGCATCCCGTCACCGAGATGACGAGCGGTGTCGATATCGTCCAGGCGCAGATAAGGGCGGCTCAGGGTCACCCTCTGGATCTCACCCAGGGCGATGTGACATGCGAAGGCAATTCCTTGGAATGCCGTATCAACGCCGAGGATCCGGAAACCTTCCTGCCGTCGGCGGGTGTCGTGACCCACCTGGCTTTGCCGGCAGGACCAGGTATCCGCGTCGATACGCATATTCATACCGGCTACAAGGTCTCGCCCTATTACGATTCGCTGATCGCCAAGCTGATCGTCCATGCGCCGACGCGGGCAGAAGCGATGGCAAGAATGCGCGAAGCGCTTGCCGGCACTGAGGTTGAGGGAATTTCCACCAATATCCCCTTCCTGCGCGCCCTGTTCGAGGACGGCGCATTCGCGCGCGGCGAGACGGATATCCATTATCTCGAACAATGGCTGAAACTGCGGAGGGCGGCATGAGCGCGATCGATTTCAGCGATCCGGCGACGATTGCATTGCTCACCGAGGCGTTGACGGCCGCCGGTGTGGACGGACTTGAAATCTCCCGACCGGGCGGACAGCTTCGCATCGTCGTCGCCGGAAAAGGCGGCGCCCGGATCAGCTCGACCGAAGCGACTCCCGGGGCTCCCGGTTTGGCTCCCGGCTCCGCATCCGCCGTCGTAAAGGCGCCGATGGCCGGCCGCTTCTGCGTCGAACACCCGGCCGCTTTCGCCACGCCGCAAAAACTGCCGCGCTCCGTATCCGATGCGGATATCGTCGGCTTCGTCGGGGTAGGGCATATCCTGCTTCCTCTTCGCGCCGGCCGTTCCGGTATTTTGACCAGGCTGCTCGCCGAGCCTGGTGCGCTGGTCGGCTTCGGTGATCCTCTGTTCGAAATCGAGCTCCAGTCATGATCGTCACGACGAACAGACATGCATCGCAACGCGAGATTGTTCCAGCCACCCAAAGCCTGGCGCGGGTTTCCTCGATCGGCGCCAGATCCTTCCTTCTCGAGGCGCCAGGCGACTTCGATCTCGTCGCGCAGCGGCGGATCTGGGCTCTGTCCCAGAGCGTGAAAGGCTGGCCGGACCTTGAGGAAAACATTCCGGGCATGACCAATCTGCTGGTGATCTTCAAGGAGACGCCCGAGGATCCCGATGCGATGGTCGCTCGGCTGCTGGAGGCATGGGAGAATGCCCGCAGCATCGATCTCAAGGGCAAGACCATCGAGATCCCCGTCCATTATGGCGGCGAACATGCGACGGATCTTCCAGCCCTTTGCGATCTCTCGGGCTTGAGCGACCGCGAGGTCGTCCGCATCCATCATGAAGCGACCTACCGCGTCTTCGCCTTGGGCAGTGCTCCCGGTTTCGGTTATCTGCACGGTCTCGATCCGCGCATCTACATGCCGCGAAAGACCGTACCTTCGCTGAAGATGCCGAAGGGCTGCGTGACCATCGGCGGCATGCAGACCGGCGTCGCCATGCTCACAGGTCCGAATGGCTGGAATTCCATCGGCTTCGCGACACTTGAGATGTTCGACCCCACGTCGCCGACCCCCGCCACGATGGCGCCGGGAGATACGGTGCGGTTCCTGCCGGCAGGGATTGAGCTATGATCGAGATCATCGAAAGCGGCCCGTTCAACACAGTGCAGGATCTTGGCCGCCCCGGCTATCGCGACATCGGCGTATCGGCGAGCGGCGCGATGGATCCGCTTGCGGTCCGGATCGGCAACATTCTCGTCGGCAATGACGAAAGTGCGGCCGCGATAGAGGTGCAGACCTTCCCGTTCAGTCTGCGTTTCGAGCGGCGCGTGGTCTTTGCCGTGACCGGTGCAGACGGCAATCCTCATCTCAACGGATCGGAACTGCTTTCCTGGTGCGCCTACCTCGCGGAGCCCGGACAGGTTCTCGAGCTGAAGCAGCCTCCGCGGCTGGCGCGCTCCTATATTTCGCTCGGAGGCGGGCTGGATATCCCCGTTGTCATGGGTTCGCAAAGCACGTCGCTCCGCGGCGGTTTCGGGGGCAATGCCGGCCGACCTTTGGCGAAGGGCGATCGGATCGCGGTCGGCGAGGACGCAGAGATCGCCATGCTGCCGGCCTCTGGGATCGCCGTCGTCGAACCGGCCGTGGCGCTACGCGATGTCTTCCCGGCTGCTGTCGACGGCACGCTGCCGATCCGCGCGCTGCCGGCCGGCGAGCACGATCTTTTTGCCGGCGATGGCGAGGCCTTCTGGAGCCAGACCTGGAGGATTTCCTCCCGAAGCGACCGGACGGGCTACCGCCTGTCCGGCGAGCCCATCACGCCGACGGCGTCCATCGAGATGCGCTCCCACGGTGTCGTGCCCGGCGTGATCCAGGTTCCGCCCGGCGGCGAACCGATCGTGCAGATGAGCGATGCCAACACCGCCGGCGGATATCCGAAGATCGCCGGCGTGATCGAATGCGATCTCTGGCGGCTCGGCCAAGCCCGGATCGGCGCCCGCCTGACGTTCGTTCGCTCGACGCATGCGGAGGCGCGCATGGTGGAACAGGCTGTCGCCGGCTATGTCGAGGACGTCAGGCAGACATCCCGAATGGTCAAGCGCGCCTTGAAGGCGATGGCCTAATGCATGTCGTCCAAAAGGCCGTCAAAAGGAGGAACTGATGAAGATCGATCTGAATTCCGACATGGGCGAAGGATTCGGTCCCTACCGGCTGTGCGACGACGAAGCGATGATGAAACTTGTCTCGTCGGCCAACATCGCCTGCGGTTTCCATGGCGGCGACCCGGATACGATGGGACGCATGGTCCGGCTTGCGAAGCTGAACGGCGTCGGCATCGGCGCGCATCCCGGTTTGCCTGATCGGCCGGGTTTCGGTCGGCGCGAAATACCGTTTCCGGCAGACGAGCTTCGCCAGCAGATGCTCTATCAGCTCGGCGCACTGATGGCGATCGCCAAAGCCGAGGGTGTCACTGTCTCCCATATCAGCTTCCACGCGGCCATGGGCAATATGGTCAACCGCGATCCTGTGCTGGCCGACCTGATGATGGATGCGATCGCCACGGTCGATGCTGGTCTCGTCGTCTTCGTGACCCATGGCAGCGAGATTCAGCAGGCGGCCAGACGCGCGCGTTTGAAGACGCTGGCGCTTTTCCTTGCGGACCGGGCCTATGACGGCGGCGGAAAACTCGTCGCGCGCGGGCTCGCTGGCGCCGTCATCAAGGACGAAGCCGCGGTGCGTGCGCGTGTGCGACAATTCCTGCTCGAAGGAACCGTCGAGACAATCGACGGAGCGGTGATCGCGATGCCGGCCCGCTCCATTCTCGTCCACAGCGACACGCCCGGCGCCCTCGAGCTTGCCGGCATCGTGCGCGGCGAGATCGAAGCCACGGGTGCTGCGCTAGCGCCTGCGGCCGAACTCGCCGACTGACGCAATCCCGATCGCCCGCGGGCGGTTTCCCGTTCCCATCTCTCATCGAAGGACCATGTCGATGTCCGTCATCGCTGACCGCCTGAAAAACGTCTCCATCTCCGCATCCGCCGCCATGACCCAGCGCGCCAGGGAACTGGCCGCCAGAGGCATCAAAGTCGTCAGCCTCTCGTCCGGCGAGCCGGATTTCGCCACTCCGGCGCACGCGATCGAGGCGGCTCATGCGGCAGCACTTGCCGGCGATACGAAATATCCTCCGATGGACGGCACACCGGCGCTGAAGTCCGCCATCATCAGGAAGTTCAAACGGGACAACAATCTCGACTACGATGCCAGCCAGATCGTCGTCTCGGGCGGCGGCAAGCAGGTGATCTTCAATGCCATGCTGGCAACCTGCAATCCGGGCGACGAGGTTGTCATTCCGACACCCTCCTGGGTCAGCTATGCCGATATCGTCAAATTCGCCGGTGGCGTCCCGGTCGCCGTCCCCTGCCACGAGCAGGCTGGCTTCAAGCTGCGTCCGGAAGATCTGGAGGCAGCGATCACGCCGTGCACCAAATGGCTCTTCCTGAATTTCCCGAACAATCCGACCGGCGCCGCCTGCTCCCGGGCGGAGATGGCTGCCATCGCCGAGGTCATGCTGCGACATCCCAATGTCTGGATCATGACCGACGATATCTATGAACACCTGGTCTATGACGACTTCCAGTTCTGCACGATCGCCGAAGTCGAGCCCAGGCTCTATGATCGCGTCCTGACGATGAACGGCGTCTCCAAGGCTTACGCGATGACAGGCTGGCGGCTCGGCTTTTGCGCCGGGCCGAAAGAGCTGATCTCCGTCGTCAGCAACGTCAACGGGCAGAATGGCGGCGGCATCGCGACGCTGACCCAGGCTGCGGCGACCGCTGCGCTGGACGGGCCTCAGGATCTCTTGAAGGAGCGTGCGGCGATCTACAAGGAAAGACGCGACTTCGTCCTCGACAGATTGTCGGAAGTGGCCGGGCTGCGCTGCCATAAGCCTGAAGGCGCCTTCTACATCTATCCCAACATTTCCGGGCTGATCGGCAAGACCAGCAAGGGCGGACGAAAGATCGAGACCGATGTCGATTTCGTCACGGCGCTGGTGGAAGAGCATCATGTCGCGACCGTGCAAGGGGCGGCTTACGGAATGAGCCCCTTTTTCCGTATTTCCTACGCGACCAGCATGGAGAAACTCGGCGAAGGCTGCGCGCGCATAGCTCAATTCTGCAGGGATATGCGCTGATCGGCGACGCGCTTTAGATCTGAATTCAGATCTAAAGCAAAGAAATGGAGCATGATGTCGTCCGAAAACCACTCACACTTTTCGGCATCATGCTCTAGCTTTTCAACCGCGCCGTCAGCTCGAGAAGGATGTCCCGGACGGCAAGGGCCGGTTCCGACAGCGGATTCTGGTCGGAAACGCACAGCGACAGGGTTTCTTCGATCCGCGGCGAGACGAGCCGGCAGATCAGCGGCTCGCTCGACTCCGATACGATGCGGTCGGCGATGGCTTTCGGCATGATCGTCGCGCCGAGACCGTTGCCCACCGCGCGAGCGAGGGTACGGACGATCTCGACTTCCGCCACAACTTTCAAATTCGTGCGGGTGCGCGTGAAGGCGGTATCAACCGCGCGGCGGACGAAATTATAGGCCGGCGGCAACAGCAGCGGCATGCCGTCGAGAGTATTGACCGAAACGGGTTTCGCATCCGCCTCGATCGCAAAGTCCCGATGGGCGACAAGGAAAAACTCTTCGCTCAGGATCGGCTCGAACCGGACACCCTTGATCGGTCCGGTTCCATGGAGAAGCGCCATCTCCAGCCGGCCGTTCATGATCATCTGGCTATAGGTCTGGCCGACGCTTTCCGTCAGGTGCAGCAGAATACCGGGATGCCGCTTCCGGGTCTCCGCCAGGAGGTCGACCGACAACGTGGCGGCACTGCTGAACGGCACGAGACCGACTGACACACGGCCGGCAAGCGAATTACCAGCTGCCGAGGCATCCGCTTGCGCCTGCTCCATCTGCCGAAGGATAATCTGCGCATGGCGGTACACCGCATGTCCCGCATCGGTCATGCTGACGCCCTGCTGGCTGCGGATCAGCAGCTTGTGGCCGAAATGCTCCTCCAGTGCCGCAAGTTGCTGGCTGAGGGCCGGCTGGGCGATATGCAAAAGGTCCGCCGCTCGCGTGATGCTGCCGCTGTCGACGATCACGATGAAAGATTTGAGGCGTCTGATGTCCATGAGGATCGGGGTACCGTTCTGATCTGCGCGGCTTACATGTTTGCAGACACGCATTGCTTTTGCAACGCGACGCCGTCGCTGCTTTCCTCAGGCCCGGACGCAGCAAGCTGATGCCCGGCATCAGCTCTTTCTCTTCTTCAGCAGCCTGCGCGGGCTCCATAACCGTTGCTTATTGCTCCAGAGATAATCGGTCTTAGGCAAGGGGTTTAAGCTTCGCTACTGTCTCGATCAACAACAAGGGAACGACAATGCCATTCTCCGACTACAAGACCGCACTGGTGACCGGCGCATCCTCCGGTATCGGCGCAGCCGTGGTTGAGCGGCTCCGCCGGGAGAACATCGAGGTCCATGCCGTTGCCCGCAGTGCCGAAGCGTTGCAGCAGCTGGCCGCGCGGACGGGCTGCATCGCCCACGTCATCGATGTGACCGACCGTCAGGCCATGGCCGAGCTCACCCGTCGGGTGGAGTTCGATATTCTCGTCAACAATGCCGGTGTCGACCGGCCGAAGAAATTCCTGGAAGCCGACGAGGGCGATATCGATCTCATCGTCGACGTCAATCTCCGGGCGGTTCTGCACATCTGCCGGCTGGTCGTGCCCGGCATGGTGGCGCGCGACCGCGGACATGTCATCAACATCTCGTCGATTGCCGGCGCCTACAATTTCGGCGGCAACTCATCCTATCACGCCACCAAGGCAGGGGTGAGCATGCTGTCCAATCAGCTGCGTATCGACGCTTTCGGCAAGCGGGTACGGGTCACGGAAATCTGCCCCGGCCGGGTCGCCACTGACATTTTCAATCACGTCCACGGCGATGACCCCAGCATCCGCGAAAGGTTCATCGACGGCTTCGAACTGCCGCAGGCGGCCGATATCGCCGACGCGATTGCCTTCGCCATAGCAGCCCCCGTCGCCGTCAATATCGGACATATGGAGATCACCCCGACGCTGCAGGTCATGGGCGGCCTGCAGACAGCAAAGCCCCAGCCTGTGGCGAAGACGGATCAATCCGGGGAGCCAAGCCCGTGAGCGATTTCGACCTTTCGGCAATCCTGGGAAATCCGGAATATACCGCCATGCTGCTGCATGGCATCGAGATGACCTTCATCATCTATGCCTGCTCCTGGTCGATGGCGATGGCGCTGGCACTTCTGCTGCTGGCGTTGCGTTTGTCGCCCTTTCGCTTCGGCGATCCGTTAGTTGCCGCTTACGTCTCCTACCACCGGAACGTCCCCACCCTGGTTCAGCTGATGCTGTGGTACTTCGGGATTTTCACCCTGATGCCGAGCGGGGTAGCCGAATGGCTGGCCGTCCATAATGCCGAGGCCATCTTCGCGGTGATCGGGCTCGGGCTCTGCCAGGCGGCCTATTTCAGCGAAGATCTTCGGTCAGGCGTGCGCTCGGTCAGTCCCGGCCAAATGCAGGCAGCCCGCGCACTTGGCCACGGTTATGTCTCGGCGATGCGTTTCGTCATCATGCCGCAGGGCGTGCGCAACGCGCTGCCGCCGCTCATCAATCACAGCGTTTCCCTGTTCAAGAACAGCAGTCTCGCCGTCGTCATCGGAGCCTCGGAACTGACGCATGCCGTCAAGGAAATCGAGAACCTCAGCTTCCGGACCTTCGAGGCCTACCTGATCGGCACGGTTCTCTACCTTTTCTTCTCGCTCGTGATCATGAGCATCGGCGCCTATCTGTCGATGCGCACGGATCCTGCCAGGAGTGCGCGGGCATGATCCACGATATGATCGTCATCGTCCAAGACTACTGGCTGCTGCTGCTGATCGGCCAATATCCGAACGGGCCGCTTGGCGGGCTCGCCAACACGCTGATCCTTTCTGCACTCAGCATTGCTTTCGCCTTTCCGGTCAGCATCCTCTTCGCACTGGCGCGGCTCTCCAGGTCGCCGCTGCTGCGCTGGCCGGTCACGGCGCTCGTCTATTTCACCAGGGGCGTGCCGCTCTTGATGCTCATCCTGTGGAGCTATTTCCTCGTTCCGCTGCTGACCGGCGCCGATGTGCCGAGCTTCGTGACGATGCTGACGACACTCGTGGTCTATCAGAGCGCGTTCCTGAGCGAAGTCGTCCGTGCCGGCATCGTCGCGCTCGGACCGGGCCAGATGGATGCGGGGCGTGCGCTTGGTCACGGTTATTTAGGTGCCATGCGCTTCATCATCCTGCCGCAGGCGCTCTACAACATGATCCCGAGCATCATCTCCACCTTCGTGTCGACGATCAAGGACACGACGCTCGGCTACGTGATCAACGTGCCGGACCTGACCTTTGCCGCAAGCCAGGTCAACAACCAGCTCCTGACGCAGCCTTTCCAGGTCTTCCTCATTCTGGCGATCGTCTACTTCGCCATCTGCTGGACGCTCACCTACTTCGCAAATCGCCTCGAGCGGAGCATCACGCGGCGACGTGCGGGACTTTCCAACCTTCCCTCTGCCGCCTTGGTCGCGCCATCGAAAATCATATCGGAGCAGCTATGACCATGTCAGTATCAGCACAGGAATTGCAGACGATCCGGCTTTCGCAGGTCTGCAAGAGCTACGGCGACTACCCGGTCCTGAAGGACATCGATGCGCAGGTCTCGCGCGGCGAGGTCGTGGTCATCTGCGGACCGTCCGGTTCGGGAAAATCGACGCTGATCCGCACGATCAATCGCCTTGAGGAGATCAACAGCGGATCGATCACGCTTGACGGGCATAACATTCACGCCGCCATGCGGGCAAAGCAACTCAATGCGCTGCGCAGCCGGATCGGCTTCGTATTCCAGAACTTCAACCTGTTTCCGCACCTTTCCGTGGTCGAAAACGTGTCGATGTCGCCGATCCGGGTGAAAGGCGTGGCGCCGGATGTCGCAGAGGACAAGGCCCTCAAGCTTCTCGATCGGGTCGGCCTTGCCGACAAGGCGCGGGCCTATCCCGGTCAACTCTCGGGTGGCCAGCAGCAGCGGGTGGCAATCGCCCGCGCCCTCGCCATGGAACCGCCGGTGATGCTGTTCGACGAGCCCACCAGCGCGCTCGATCCTGAAATGGTCGGCGAAGTGCTGGCCGTCATGAAGAGCCTGGCGTCGGAAGGCATGACCATGCTCTGCGTCACCCATGAAATGGGTTTCGCGCGCGACGTAGCCGATCGGGTCTGGTTCATCGATGCCGGCCAGATCCTCGAAATGGCAACCCCCGAGGAATTCTTCAACAATCCACGTCATCCCCGGGCGCAGCGTTTCCTCGCTGATCTCAGGCATTGATACCAACCACCAAAAACAAAGGAGAACAGCAATGAACTGGAAATGCCTAACCCTCACCGCCGCATTTGCCGGCATGGCGGCCGCTTTGCCCGCACAAGCCGATCAGCTCGACAACATCATCTCGGCAAAAACCCTGCGCTGCGCGACTTTCGCCGACGTTCCTCCCTTCGCTTCGCCCGATCCGAAGACCCGCGAAATGGCCGGTTTCGACGTCGATCTCTGCGGCGCCATCGCCAAGGAATTGGGCGTCAAGGCTGAAATCAAGCCAGTTTCGGTCGAGGCGCGCGTGCCCGAGGTCAAGCTCGGCCGCGTCGACATCACCGTTGCCAACCTTGCCTATACTCTGAGCCGCGCCGAGCAGATCCAGTTCAGCGATCCCTATTATCTCGCCAAGGAAATGCTGATCGTGCCGGCGGACGATGCCGGCAAGAAGAAGGCCGATTATGCGGGCCAGCGTATCGCTTCGACCAAAGGTTCGACCTCCGAGATGTCGATCAAGCTCAACAAATCCGACCCACTGACCTTCCAGGATACCGCCTCGGCCTATCTCGCCGTCCAGCAGGGCAAGGCGCGCGGCATGGTGGCCAACACCATGACGACGACCAAGTTCGTCAATGAATCGAAGAGCAAGGGCAAGGAAATGCGGATGATCGAGGAGCCGATGCTGTACCAGCCGATCGGCATCGGCATGGCCAAGGATCAGCCGGCGCTGACCGCCAAGATCAACGAGATCCTTCGCAAGCTCGACACATCGGGCGAGATCAACAAGATCTGGGACAAGTGGCTCGGCCCGGATACCGAATACAAGATGACGCGCACCGACAAGGTCGTATCGCTCTCGGAGCTGAAGTTCGACCCGATCCCGTAAGCCGACCGGCTTCGGCGTCATCCACTGACAACGTCCAAACAAATTGAGACGGCGGGACATGCCCGCCGTCGGCCAAAAATGGGAGGCATCCATGATCCATATTAAAGATATTGCCGAACGGCCAAGCAAAGCCGATATCGACGCCGTTTCCAAATTTTCGCCCGCGACGATCCACGAAGCCCAAGGGCGCCGCGGAGCCCTTTCCTCCCGCCTGAAGCCCGTCGACTACCGCATGAAACTCTGCGGTCCGGCCTTCACAGTGAAGTGCGCGCCGCGTGACAACATCATGCTGCAGCTTGCCATCAACTACGCAAAGCCGGGCGATATCATCGTCGTATCGGCGGGCGAATATGAAGAGGCCGGATCCTTCGGCGATGTCCTCGCCAATGCCTGCCTGGCAAAGGGCATCGGCGGCCTCGTGACCGACACAGGCGTGCGCGACACGCTTCAACTGAGAGAACTTGGTTTCCCCGTCTTCTCGCTCAGCGTCTGCATCAAGGGGACGGTGAAGGAAACCATTGCGGCGGTGAACGACACGATCATCGTCGGCGGCGAAATCATCCATCCCGGCGACATCATCGCCGGCGATGCCGACGGCTTGGTGGTCGTGCGTCGCCAGGAAGCGCAGGACGTCGCCAGGCTGTCACAGGCCCGCGAAGATGCCGAGGCCGGCTATATCGCGGCATATAAGCAGGGCAAATCGGTCATCGAGGTCAGCAATCTCGAACCGGTGCTGAAAGCCAAGGGCCTCGTCGTCGACATCTGACGCGACGCCGCAATAGCTATCAGCCCTGCCACTTTATAAGGCGGCTGGCCTTTTCGGCCAGCCGCCTTATGCAAAACCCGCTACCAGCAGGCGCCCGCCTCAAGATCGATCTGGACACTATTATGGACACGTGTTCTATAAAATGGACAGATTCGACGGGAGCACGCCATGCATCTTTCCATGTGGACTTACCCCTGGGATATCCAGGACCAGGGGCTCGCAGCACTCGCCGCCGACCTTTGCGACCGTGCGGGCCTGACGACCGTCAGTCTGGCGACCTCCTATCACGCCGGCCGGTTCCTGCAGCCGCGGAGCCCGCGGCAGAAGGCCTATTTCCCCGAGGACGGGACGGTCTATTTCCGGCCGGATGAAAGCCTATGGCGGGATAAACTGATCCAGCCGCTGATGGCCATGAATGTCGCCGAGCGTGGCGACATGCTGGAAGCGCTCGTCAAGGGACGCGAGGCGACGGGTCTCAAGGTCTCCTGCTGGACGGTCTGCCTGCACAATAGCCGTCTCGGCATGCTACATCCCGATCATGTGACGCGGAACGCCTTCGGCAATCCCAACTACTACAATCTTTGCCCCTCCAGCCCGGCGGCACGGGACTATGCCGTTACCCTTGTTCGCGACATCACGACCAACTACCAGCCCGATATGGTGGAACTCGAGAGCCCGAACTTCATGGGATTCGCGCATGAATATCATCATGAGAAAGACGGCGTCGGGCTGAATGCCGAAGACGATTTCCTGCTGTCGCTCTGCTTCTGCGACCATTGCACGGCGCGCGCCACCAAGGCCGGCGTACCGGTCGAGGGCGCGCGCCGATCGGTCGCGCACTTCATCGCCGAACTCTGCGAACGAGCTGTCCCGGCACGGCAGTTGCCGGACTTCCCGGTAGCGGGCATCGATGCCTTTCGCGACCATCCCCATCTGCATGCCTATCTCACTTGGCGCAGCGAACCGGTGACCAGCCTGATCGGTGAGATCAAGGCGGGCGCCGATCCGGCGACACGCATCGTGCTCATCGACCTGAAGGACGGCTGGCTCGGCGGCGTCGATCTCGCAGCCATCGGCAAGCTCTGCGACGGGGCGATCCTCTGCTGCTACGAGATGGAGCCTGATGCCGTCGGCGATGTCATCCGGACCGGCCGGGCGGCAATCGGACCGGGCAAGTTCCTCGGGGTGGGCTTGCGCGTCTTCTATCCGGAGGTCAGCGGGCCGGCGATCCTGGCCGCACGCGCCAAGGCCGCCGTCGATGCCGGCGCTGACGGCGTGAACTTCTACAATTACGGCCTCATGCCGGCAAAGCGCCTCGACTGGGTCAAGGCAGCGGTCGACGCAGTCGCTTGAGCAGATCAGCGGCTCCTCAGGATGCGATGGGTTCGGCGACCTGGATCAGGCAGTCGCCGGCCTGGCTGTCGCAATGCAGCCGGTGGGAAATGACAATGCCGCTCTCGGCAAAGCGCAGCTCTTCCTCCGGCTGCTCCGGGCGTTCCAGATCATGATACCATCCGGCAAGATCCCCGGCGGCAACGGTGGCGCCGAGGGCTGCGGCCGGCTCGAACCAGCCTCTGCGGTTCGCATAGATGCCCTGGCTGTGCCGGGATAGCGAAAGCAGTTGCAAAGGCCCGGGCTCGGTGAGCTGTGCGCGCGACAGGACCGGACGCTCGACGATGCCGAGTGTCACCAGCAGCCGGTCGATCGCCGCCGCCGTGAAACCCATCGTCGCAGGCGTCACGGTGCCGCCGCCGCCGAACTCGCCGGAAAGACCGATGGTCCCGGCCCTTGCCGCAGCCCCCATCGACGTCGGTGCGGTCGGCCCGTTATCGGCGATGAAGGCATGCGCCGCACCCATGGCGCGCATCAGTGAAACGGACCGTTCGAAGCGGGAGGCATCGGCCTGCCGCTCGATCAGCGTGCAGGGCAGGTGGGCCATGGAGGTGCCGCCCGAATGCAGATCGAGCACGACGTCATGGCGCGGAAAGAGTTCGTGTTCGAGGAAATGCGCCATCCGCGCCGTCGGTGATCCGCTGGGATCGCCGGGAAAGGCCCGATTGAGATTGCTGCCGTCGAAGGGCGAGCAGCGCTTGGCCGCCATCACCGCCGGCAGGTTCGCCATCGGCAAGATGGTGACGGCGCCGCGGATTTCGGCGACATCCAGCAGCCGCATCAACCGGCCGAGCTGGAGTTCGCCCTCATACTCGTCGCCATGGTTGCCGGCCATCAGCAGCAAAGACGGCCCCTCGCCATTTTTCAGGCGAAGGACCGGAATGCGGATCTGATAATAGGGCGACCGGTCGATCGAATAGGGAATGGCGAGGTGGCCGGCCTGCCGGCCCTCGCGCGAAAAGTCGATCGGATTGACGAGACCGCTGTGCATGATGTCTCCAGTGCGAACGGTTGCGATGCCGTCAAAGGGCGGCGACGGCAGTCATTTCGACGCGCAGATCGGGATCGGCGAGACGAGCTTCGGTGCAGGCGCGGGCCGGCGGGTTTTCGATGTCGATCCAGTCATCATAGACGCTGTTCATCGCCTCGAAATCGACGATCGCCGGCAGGAAGACATTGACGGCGATAAGGCGCGAGCGATCGATACCCGCCTCTTTCAAAAGGGCGTCGATCTTGCCGAGCACGTCGCGGGTCTGATCCTTGATATCAGCCTTGCGATCTTCCGCGACCTGGCCGGCAATATAGACGAGACCGCCGTAGCTGACAGCTTGGCTCATACGCGAACCTTTCTGATAACGCTGGATCATTTGCGGGTTTTCCTTTTCTTGCTTTTGGAGGGAGAGTTCAGCCGAAGCTAGTCAGATAGGCCGCGGTCACCGAATGGTCCGGATCGAGGCCGTAGAGGATGGCATGCCGGTCAAGGCAGGTGCAGGGATGCGAGATGCCGCACTCGATGACGTCGCCGACCGCAACGTCGCTGCCGTCGGCAAGGGCCACGAAGGCGTGCTGATCGTTGAGGCGAAACACGTCGGCGTTTCCGAGATCGGCGAGATACGCACCATTGCGATAGAGCGCCAGCGGCCGCGGCAGGTCCTGGTCCATCGCCACGTCGCGCATGCCCATGCCGCAGATCGCCAGCCGCGGCTCCGGCCGCGACAGGATCTCGGCCCAAACCCGCAGCGCCGGACGGAAAGCTGCCGCCGCCGAAACCGTCTCGCCGCCGATGCGGAAACCGCCGCGTGCATCGAGGCCGGCAAGGCCGCGTTCGTAAATGCCGTGATCGTGGAAGAAGATCGCGCCGCTGCGCAGCACCAGCCGGCAGGCGGGATCGGCTGCGATGGCGGCGGAAAGCCTGGCAATCACCACATCGAAAAACACCGAGCCGCCAGCCGTGACGAGGAGCGGCCGCTCGTCACCGATGCGGGCGCGCACCTTCGGCAGGAAATCGGATGTCACCGCCATCAGCGCGTCGATGCGACGCATCGTCTCTTCCGCATCGGCGGTCGCCGCCGCACCCTCATAGGCGGCGATGCCGGTCAGCCGGAAGGCCGGCGTCTCCGCGGCAAGGATCGCCTCCAGAATTGCCTCGGCGGCGTCGACGCCGCGGGTACCGGCGCGGCCGGCGCCGAACTCCACCAGCAGGCCGAGGGGCGGTAGATCGGCGCGCTCATGCCATGCGGAACGAAGAGCATGGACCAGCGCTGTCGAATCCACGAAGATATGAAGCTCTGCAGCGGGATAACGGCCAAGCAGGGCCGCGAGCCTGCGGGCAGCGGCGGCCCCGCCGATCTCGTTGGCGAGGATCAGCCGGCGTTGTCCCGCCTTGAGCAGGACAGCGGCCTGGCGGATGTCGGCGACCGTCGTGCCCCAGGCGCCTGCCGCCAGAAGTGCCTGCGCCAGCGCCGTCGACATCGGTGTCTTGGCGTGCGGCGCGATGTCGGCGCCGTGGCTCTTCACATAGGCCATCATCAGTTCGACATTATGGGTGAAAGCCTGTCGGTCGAGCGAGATCAGCGGCAGGGCCATCCTGCCGTCATAGGGCTTCCATCCCTGCTTGCCGATTGCAGCCAGCGCAAGTGGCGGATTGCCTGGCGGAAAGCCGCGCACCCGCTCGTCGATCAAAACGTTTTCCGTCGCGGTATGAAGGTCAGACATGACAGCCCCTCCTGATCTCGGCCGGATCGGCGATGCCGAGGCGATAAGTGTCGTTGGCGGTGGCAAAGAACAGGGCGCGCTGCTCGTCGTAAGACAACTGCGAGGCGACCGTGCGGAAAACCTGGTAGACCTCGTCGAAAGAGGCATGCAAGCCCGCGACCGGAAAGTCGCTCGCGAACATGGCGCGCGCCGGACCGAAACACTCAAGGCAATGCTCGATCACCGGCCGCAGGCTTTCGAGCGTCCACTTATTGTCATAGGCGACGAGGTCGGAAATCTTGAGGCGCAGATTCGGCTCGCTGCCGAGCGCCCGCAGACCACGGCGCCAGAGCGCCGTGCCGTCCTCCGTCCGGTCGGCCGGGCTTCCGCCGTGGTTGAGCACGAAAAGCGCTTCCGGAAAAGCGCGCACCAGTTCGAGCGCCTCGCTCATCTGCCAGGGATAGAGCATCAGGTCAAAGACCAGCCCTAGCCGGGTGGCGTGAGCTAACCCCGCCCGCCAGGCCGGGTCGCCCATGCGGTCCGCGCGCGAAGCAAAACTCTTTGCCGCGTCCGGATGCCAGCTCAGAATATCGCGAATGCCGACGACATTCGGATTTGCCGCTTCCTCCTCGAGCAGACGCATGGCGTCCGGCCCGTCGAGGGGCACGCGCGCAATATAACGGCGCGCCACGCCGGAGCTGCGGTCCAGTCCATCAAGCCAACGGCTCTCTTCCAGCGGGTAGGAAACGGACCAGCCGGCCTCCACATGCACGGTTGCAACAACGTTCTGGCGGGCAGCATCGGCGCGATAATCGTCGATGCCGTAGTCGCGCAGGATCGGTGCGAGGCTTCCGAAAACCATCTCTTCGCCGGAAGCTCTGGCCTTCTGCAGCCAGGGATGGCGTTGCAGGCTGAGGTCCCAGAGGTGGTGATGCGGGTCGATCACCGGCCCGTTATAGCGCTCGGTCATCGGCGCGCCTCACGGCCGGAAACCAGCAAAAGGGCAAGTATCAGCGTGCCGAACATGATCGACCGCCAGCCGGGGGAGGCGTTGACGACGGTGATCAGCGCCGTCGTCGTGACGAGCAGGATTGCCCCCGGAATGGTCCCGGCATAGGTGCCGCGGCCGCCGAGGATGGATGTGCCGCCGAGCACGACAGCGGCGATCGAGGTCAGCAGGTAGGGGTCGCCGATGCCGACATAACCTTGCCGGTTCATGCCGAGCACGAGAATGCCCGCAAGCCCTGCGAAAAAGCCCGACAGAGTGTGGACGATCAGCGTGTTGCGGGTGACGCTGACGCCGGAAAGCCGGGCCGCCAGCGGGTTTGCCCCAAGCGCCAGGAAACGGGCGCCGATCGGCATGCGGTGGACAAGCAGCAGGACGACGATCGAGACGACCAGCCACAGAATGATGCCCGAGGGAATGCCGAACGGCCGCGCCTGTCCGAGCAGAATGACCGCCGGATTGCTGACGGTGACCGCGCTGCCGCCGGCGATGATGACGAGCAGGCCCTGCAGGAAGGTCGCCATGGCAAGCGTCATGATGATCGGCGGCACGCGAAGATAGGCAGCACCGGCGCCGTTCATCAGGCCGATGCCGGTGGCGATGGCAAGGGCCGCCGCGATGCCGGCGAGGCCGGTCGGGTCCCAGGCGGGCGAAATCAGCGGCAACAGGATCGCCGTGACTGTTATGACCGCGCCGACGGACAGATCGATGCCGCCCATCAGGATGACGAGCGTCTGGCCGGCGGCGGCGATGCCGATCACCGCGGCGAGTTCGAGCAGGTAGCGCAGGTGGCCATAGGCGCCGAAACCACGCAACGTAAAGCTTGCGACGATCCAGACGAGCGCGACCAGAAGGAAGGTCAGCAGCGGCGGATTGCGGAACGCGGACCTGATGATGTTCATCGCCTTGCCCTCCAAGCCCCAAGAAGTTCCGGCACGGCGACCGCGCCGACGATGATCAGACCTTGCGCGACATATTGTGCGACCGGCGGAAAACCCAGGAAGAACATGACGTTGATCATCACCGAGAGCAGCAGACTGCCGCAGATCGCGCCGCGCATCGTGCCCTTGCCGCCAAGGAAACCCACGCCGCCGAGCACAGCGGCGGCGATGGAGTTCAGCGTGAAGGGCGTGCCGATGACGGGATCACCCGAGCCTGTCTGCGCAGCGACGAAGAGACCGGTCAGGGCTGCGAGAAGACCGGACAGCGCGAAGGCGACAACCTTCACCCGTTCGACCGGGACACCGGAGCGGAACGCGCCGACCGGATTGTCGCCGGCCGCGTAGATGCCGAGGCCGAGCGGCGTTGCCAGAAAGGCCTTCCAGAGTACGAGGATCACGATGAGCAGCAGGAAGGCGACGGGCGTGTGGCCGGCCAGTACCGTCGACAGCCAATCCGGAATGAACCCACCCGGCCGCGGCAGCAGGATGAGCGCGACCCCGCCGATGATGAAGGAGCCGGCAAGCGTGACGATGATTGCAGGAAGCCTCAGATAGGTAACGATGACACCGATGGCGGCGCCGATCGAAAGACCGGCAAGCGTGACCGCAAGAATGCCGCCCGGCACGCCGAGCGCCCCTTCCATCGTCGTCGCGGCAATCACCGCTCCAAGGCTGACGAGCGGGCCGATCGCCAGCGTGATGCCGCCGTTCAGCATGAGCAGCGCCTGCGCCATGGTGACGAGCGCGAGCGGGAACCAGTTCTGCGTGAACTTCGAAAAGCCGCCGATCGAAAGGATGCCGGGAAAGAGCAGCGCATAGAGAATGAGAAACGCGGCGACAACCAGATAGAGGCCGGCAAGGCCGCGGTTGCGGCGGAGCTGGATCGAGCCGTAGAGCCGGGAGGACGAACTTGTGCTCATGCCGCCTCTCCCTGCGTCGTGGTGGTGATGCCCATGGCCGCTCCGACGATCGCTCCTTCGCTGATTTCATCCTGCGACAGCACCGCGGCGACGCGCCCCTCGCGCAGAACCACGACACGGTCGCAGAGATGCACGAGCTCCGGCGTATCGGAACTGGCCAGAATGACGAGCCGCCCCTCGGCGGCGAAGGCGCGGAGCATGAGGTAGATTTCCCGCTTGGTCTCGATGTCGACGCCGCGCGTCGGATCGTTGAGGAGCAGAACGGAGGGATCGAGCGGCAGCCACTTGGCGAGCGCCACCTTCTGCTGGTTGCCGCCGGAAAGCGCCTGCACCGGGCGGGCCGTGTCGCCCTTGATCGTCAGCCGGCGCGCGAGATCGGCGACCAGGCCGCTTTCCGCCGGCCGGTCGCGCAGCCCCTTGCGGGCGAGCCGTCCAAGCGAGGGCAGGATGAGATTGGAGGCGATGGAATGCGGCAGCACCAGTCCCTCATGCTTGCGGTCAGCCGGGACATAAACGATGCCGGCGGCATTTGCCTCGCCGACATCGGCGGGCAGGGCGGGTTTGCCGGATACCTCCGCCCGATCGGCCGAAGCTGGAATCGCGCCGTAGAGGCCGAGCAGCAGGTCTTCCTGCCCTTGTCCCACGAGCCCGCCAATACCGACGATTTCGCCGGCGCGGGCGGAGAAGCTGACGTCACGCACCATGCCGGCGGAAAAACCTTCGACGCTGATGCGCATCGCACCAGGTGCTGCGGCCAGGCGCGGCGGGAACAGGTCGCCGGTCTCGCGACCGACCATCAGGCGCACCAGGCCTTCGCCGTCGATCCCAGACAGCGACTGGTCGGCGGTGACCAGGCCGTCCTTCAGCACCGTGACATGCGAGCACAGCGCCTGTACCTCGTTGAGGCGGTGGGAAATATAGAGAAGTGCCGTGCCGCGGTCTCTCAGCGTCTCGATCAGGCGGGCCAGGATGCCGGCTTCGTGTGCGGAGAGCGATGAGGTCGGCTCGTCCAGGATCAGCACACGCGGCTTGCGGAACAACGCCTTGGCGATCTCCACCATCTGACGGCGCCCAAGCGCGAGGTCGGCGACCGGCATGTCGAGCCGCTCGGTGAGCCCGACCATATCGCAGACGTCTGACACGCCGCGATGAAGCGCTCTGTAATCGATAAGGCCGAACCGGCGCGGAAAGGCGCCGAGCCCGATGTTTTCGGCAATCGAGAGACTGGCCGTGAGGCTCAGCTCCTGCTGAACGACGGCAATACCCGCACCGCGCGCAGCCGCCGGGCTGAAGCGTTCGACCGGTTTGCCGTCGACGAGGATGGAACCGCCGTCCGGCTGGAGAGCGCCGGACAGGAGGTTGATCAGCGTGGACTTGCCGGCGCCGTTTTCGCCGAGCAGGGCGTGAACCCTGCCCGGCAGAAGGGCGATGTCGACGCCCTTCAAAACGGGATTGCCGAAAAATCCCCTGAACACCTGCCGGGCTTCCAGCAGGGGTCTTTCTTCCGTCATGACGGCTTTCCTCAACCCGAGTTACTTGGGCGGATTACTTGGCGGCAAGCAGCTTGTCGAAGAGCGCCTTGTCGTAGTCCGAGTAGATATAGCCGTCAGCCGGGAACTTGTCGGCGCGGGCGAGATAGCTGCCGATCGTGCTGTCGTCGATGACAGGCAGCGGCACTTTGACGAAGGCCGGAACGTCCTTGCCTTCCAGCGCCTGCACGGCGGTGTAAACGGAAAGCGCGCCGAGCCAGTTGGGCTGCATGGTCGCCCAGCCCTTCAGTCCCTTCTCCTTCCAGAGTTCCAGGAACTGCCTGGCGTTTTCACCTGTTGTCGGCACCTGGTCGCGGCCCTGGCGCTCGAAGGCCAGCACCGAGCCGGCCGATAGCGCGCCGCCAAGCGACAGCACGCCGTCGATTTCGGGATTGGCAAAGAGCAGGCTGGTCATCGCTTCCTGCGCCGGGGCGACGTTATATTCCGTGTTCGTCTCGGTGATCACCTGGAGACCGGGATTGGCATCGAGGACCGGTTGTGCGCCCTTGCGGCGGTCGTCGCTCACCGAAATGCCGGCCGGGCCGTTCATGATGATGATCTTGCCCTTGCCGCCGAGCTGGCTGACCATCCACTTGGCAGCGGTCGCGCCCCATTCGTTGGAATCGGTGTTGATCTTCGCCGTCACCTTGTCGGTATTGACAAGGCTGTCGAAATTCACGACGGCGATGCCCTTGTCGCAGGCATCCGAAATGACGCGGTCGAGCGCGTTGGAGGAACCGGCGATCACCACGATGGCATCGACATTGGCGTCGATCATCGACTGGATATGCTGGATCTGCGTCTGGGCGTTACCCTGCGCGTCCGTGATCATCAGGTCCTTCACCAGGCCCGCCTTCTTCAGTTCCTCCACTTCAGCCGTGATGGTGCCTTCGGTCTGCTTCATCCAGGTCGGCACCGAGTAGATGTTTGCCCAGCCGATCGTATAGGGCGCCTTCCTGTCACCCTTGATGCAATTGGCGGCGGCCGAGGCTGTGCCGGCCGAAAAGACGAGGAGTGCCGCAGCGGCGGCAGCACCGGCGAGAAGGTGGCGGCGCAGCGAAGCGGAAATGCCGTTTTCAAAATTCTTCATGTCGTTCCCCTTTTTTGTGTGCGGCAGCGTTGACGGCTTGCCATCAGTGTCCAATATAATGTACATGTGATCTATATACCGGACGAGGCGATCTTATGCCGATTTTTCTACCTCGCAAGAGGGGTGGGAAAATTTCATTCGCTAGGAATGACGGGATCGATTGACAGATGCGGCAGTCGGCTTGAAAAGCTTGGCCGGACAAAAAAGGGATCGAGAACAATGGATGCAGTTCAGGACGAAGCAGCCGGTAAACGCGCCCGAGGGCTCGACCGCGCCTTCGAGATCCTCGATTTCCTGCGCCAGAAACGGCAGGCCCTGAAGCCGAATGAAATCGCCGCGCAGATCGGCGCGCCGCGCTCATCGGTTTACGAGCTCGTCAACCTGCTGTTGCAGAACGGCATCCTGGAATTCACCGGCGGCGAGGGGCGTGTCTATCTCGGCCGCAAGCTGTATTTCCTCGGCGCAGCCTATGAGAACCATTTCGATTTCACCCGCGAATGCGAGGCGGCGCTGGAACAGCTTGCCGACGAGACGCGGGAAACGGCGCAGTTCTGCATGCTGGATGGAAACAGATACACCGTCGTCCGCATGCGCGAAGGCGCGCGCCCCTTCCGCATTTCGACGGATGTCGGGCAGTCGGTGCCGATCCCGTGGACGGCGTCGGGCCGCCTGCTCGTCGCGCATCTGTCGGATCAGGACATCCTGAACTTCATTCCGCCGCAGGATTTTCGCCTGCCGAACGGCGAATGGCTCGAGCCGCAAACCTTCATCGCCGAAGTGCGCCAGGCCGAGCGTGAAGGTCTCTTCACCTTCAACAGCATCGTCGACAGCTTCACCCACTGTTTTGCCGTACCGGTGCGGGGCGAGGAAGGCCATGCAGCCGCAACGCTCTGCCTCGTCACGCCACGCGACGATGGCATCGCCAACCGGGACCGCTACCTCGACTGCCTGAAGAAGGCCGCCGCCGGCCTCGACCATGCCCCGACCCGGCCAAAACGAGGCTGATGCCTGAGCACATCAAGGCATTGATCTCAGGTAGCACGGACGTTCGTGCGAAAGCCGCCATTCCCTTGCATGCTCGTCAAACTGGATCCTGCTCGCTCCGGCGGGGCTTCAAGCGGGCATAAGACGCTAAGAAGACCTTTTGTCGTCTCGGCCGGGCTATTCGCCACGCCCGCAGATCCCACCTGCCGGTCCGCGCCCGCATACCCCGGGATAGTCGCCCTGACCGTTGATTTCCAATTTCACGCCAAACCGGGAAATCTATTCACCCTTCCTCCGAAACTACGAAATTCAGTTTCTCTATAAATTCTATGGAGAAAGTATTTTAGCAACCCAACAGCCAATTGAATACTTGGCCTTGGGGAAGGCCGAGCTGTTGACTGATAACGGAGAGGACACGAAATGACACGGAAAATCAGGCTTGGGGCATTTCTTCCCGGTGGCGGACAGCATGTTGCGTCATGGCGGCATCCCGACCAGCCGGCAGACGGCGCGACCAGTTTCGAGTTTCACAAACGACTTGCCTTGACGGCTGAGCGTGGCCTCTTCGATGCATATTTCCTCGCCGACGGGCTGGCTGTCGGTTTTGGCGGTGCGCGTGAAGGCGGCAACGCCCGCGTGGCCGGCTTCGAACCCGTGACATTGTTCTCGGCCCTTGCGCCTTTCACCACCCATCTCGGCTTTATCGCCACGTCCTCGACCACCTACGAAGAGCCTTACACGACCGCCCGCAAATTCGCCTCGCTGGACCTGATCTCGGAGGGCCGTGCCGGCTGGAATGTCGTCACCACGACGGGCGACCTGACGGCACAGAACTTCAATCGCGATACCCAGCTTCCGCATGCCGACCGATATCGCCGCGCCGCCGAGCACGTCGATGTTGTCCGCAAGCTCTGGGAAAGCTTCGAGGACGACGCGTTCATCCGGGACAAGCAATCCGGCGTCTTCTTCGATCCGGCGAAGCTGCACGACACCGATCACCGCGGCGAACATTTCAGCGTGCGCGGTCCGCTCAACGTGTCGCGATCACCGCAGGGTCATCCCGTCATCGTCCAGGCCGGGCAATCCGAAGATGGACGCGGGCTCGCCGCAGCAACGGCCGAAGTCATCTTCACCGCCCATCAGCATATCGAAACCGCCCAGGACTTCTATCGAGATATCAAGGCACGCGCCCGCGCTCTCGGCCGAAACCCCGATCATATCCTCGTCATGCCCGGCGTATCCGCTTTCGTCGGCAGGACCGAGGCGGAGGCGCGCGAGAAATACGACCGTCTGACGTCGCTCATCGTCGAAGAGGACGGGATCGGCCTCCTCAATGGCCTGACCGGTGGCACGCTCGACCTGCACGGCTATGACCTCGACGGCCCCCTACCACCGGCGCCGCCGACGGAAGGCATGAAGAGCCGCCAGGCCCTCATCCGCCAGATCGCCGACGAAAACAACTTCACCATCCGCCAGCTCTATCAGTGGATCGCGTCTGCCCGCGGTCACTACACCATCGTCGGAACACCCGAACAGATCGCCGATACGCTGCAGAAATGGTTCGAGAACGAAGCTGCCGACGGCTTCAACATTCTGCCGCCCTGGCTGCCGACGGCGCTCGACGATTTCGTCGATCTGGTCATTCCGGAACTGCAGCGCCGCGGCCTGTTCCGCACGGCCTATGAGGGCAAGACGCTTCGAGAAAACCTCGGCCTGCCTTTCCCGACCAATCGATGGGCTGCAGAACAAGCAGCTCTCCAGGCAGCAGAGTGAGGAGCGGTCGATGTCCTATGAAATCAACCAGGTTCTTCCGAGAAGCTTTGGCCGCCTGAAAAACAGCGAAAGCCATATTTCCACTCTCGCCTCGCAAGTGCGCGGGGTGCTCGCATCGCTTTTGCCGCGCTACGGCCTTCTCATCGGCTTCCTCTTATTCTGGCAGGTGTCGAGCACCAGGGGCTGGGTCAATCCCGCTATCTTCCCGCCCCTAGACGTGATCCTGTCCGCTCTTTGGACCAATCTGGCCAACGGCGCGCTGATGGATGACATCGCCATCAGCCTGCAGCGATCCGGAACCGCCTTCGCCTTTGCCGTCGCGATCGGCATTCCGCTCGGCCTGTTCATGGGCCAGATTCGTGCGGTCGAACAGGCGCTCGATCCGATCCTGCAGCTCTTTCGCCAGACCTCGGCGCTCGCGCTCTATCCGGTCTTCATCCTGCTGCTCGGCCTCGGCGAAACATCGAAGATCTTCGTGATCTTCTGGGCCACACTGTTTCCGGTGCTGCTCGCTACGATCGGCGGCGTCAAGGAGGTGGACAAGAAGCTCATCGAGATGGCGCGGACCTATGGCGCCGGACCGCTGACCATCTTCCGCCGTGTCATCCTGCCGGCGTCGGTACCAGCGATCTTTGTCGGCCTGCGTCTTTCGGCGACGACTGCGCTTCTCCTGCTGATTGCCGCCGAGATGATCGGCGCCAACAAGGGCATCGGCTTCCAGGTCATGAACGCCCAGTACAATTTCCAGATCCCGCTGATGTTTGCGGCGATCCTTCTGCTCGCCTTCCTGGGGCTTGCCGCCAATGCCTTGCTCGTTCTGCTGCAGCGTCGCCTCTGCCGCTGGTCTCAGCCGAGCCGCTGACCTGCTTTCCCGATTTTCCTCTTCCGAAAGGCACCACCAGATGACATTCCATCCCCGCCACCTTCTCCTGCCGGCAGTGATTGCTCTCGGCCTAACCTCACCCGCCGCGGCCGCCGATACGGTGAAGCTGCGCTATCTCGCCAGCCAGGGTGGTCTTGCCGCTCATGAACTCGCCGCCGAACTCGGCTACTTCGAAGGAACGGGCATCACGCTGGAAAATGTCGGCTACGCCCAGGGCGGCCCGGCCTCCCTGATCGCCCTGGCATCGGGTGATGTCGAGATCGGCAGCGCCGCAACTTCCGCCGTCCTGAATTCGATCATCGGCGGCAATGATTTCGTCGCCGCCTATCCCTCAAACGGCATCAATGACGAGGTCCAGTCGACCTTCTACGTGCTGGAAGACAGCCCGATCAAAAATATCAAGGACATTGCCGGCAAGAGCATCGCCGTCAATACACTTGGCGCACATCTCGACTATACCATCCGCGAAGCCTTGCATTCCGTCGGCCTGCCGGCGGACGCAGCCAATCAGCTTGTCGTTCCCGGGCCGCAGCTTGAGCAGGTGCTGCGCTCCAAGCAGGTCGATATTGCCGCCTTCGGCTACTGGCAGACGACCTTCGAGGGGGCTGCGCTGAAGAATGGTGGCCTGCGGCCGATTTTCGACGATACCGACGTGCTTGGAGACATCGCCGGGGGCTTCGTGGTCCTGCGCCGTGATTTCGCTCGCGAACATCCTGAAGCTGCAAAGATTTTCGTCGAGCAGTCGGCGCGCGCGCTCGACTACGCCCGCGAACATCCGGAGGAAACCAAGAGGATCCTCGCCAAGGCGCTCAGTGAACGGGGCGAGAATGCTGATATCGCACAGTATTTCCGCGGCTATGGCGTGCGTGCCGGAGGCCTGCCGGTCGAGCGCGACATCCAGTTCTGGATCGACGTCCTCGTTCGCGAAGGCAAGCTGAAGGAAGGCCAGCTGGCGGCCAAGGACATCCTCTTGACCGCCGACGCCAAGCCGGCAAGCAACTGAGGAATGATGATGAGCATCGCCGAGGGCACGCGTCGCGGAGAGGTGACGATTAGTCACCTCTCCAAATCCTACAGGTTGAACGGGACACCTCTACAGGTTCTCAGGGATGTCAACCTCTACGTCCGCTCCGGCGAAAGCCTCGCCATCGTCGGCGCCAGCGGCTCGGGCAAAACGACCCTGCTCAGGGTTCTGGCCGGCCTTGAGGATTCCGACACGGGCGAGGTTCTCGTCGATGGCAAGGCGGTGCGAGGCGTCGGCGCAGAGCGCGCCGTCATCTTTCAGGAACCGCGCCTTCTGCCCTGGCTGACCGTGCTCGACAATGTGGCCTTCGGGCTGGAAACTAGCGGCCTGTCGCGTGAGCAGGCGAGGGGACGGGCGCGCCATTATGTCAAGCTCGTCGGCCTGCAGCAGTTCGAGGCTGCCTATCCCCGGCAGCTCTCCGGCGGCATGGCCCAGCGCGTCGGCATCGCCCGGGCTCTGGCCGTCCAGCCGGAAATCCTGCTGCTCGACGAACCGCTCGGCGCGCTCGACGCGATGACCAAGATCGGCATGCAGCAGGAACTCGCACGGATCTGGCGCGATGAGGATGTGACGACCATCCTCGTTACCCATGATCTCGAGGAGGCCATCTATCTGGCCGACCGGATCCTCATCCTGCCACGGGAAAAGGGCGGCGAGCCGCGTCTGATCGAAATCGATCTGCCCCGGCCCCGCGACCGCAGCGCACCGGAATTCGTTCGACACCGCGAAGAGTTGCTGAACCTGTTCGGGCTGCATTAACGTCTTCAAGCGCGCGCGCCGCATGGGACCTGATCCATGCGGCGCGCGGCAGTAGCAGTAGCGATGCGGAGGACGCCCGCGGACCGCTACCGCGACTTGCTCTTCGAGCCGGCGGTGAGATACGGGCGCCGATCCAGTTCCGCTGACCTGTAGGAACTGCACAACCGCAGCAGATCCTTGCGGGCGATCAGGCCGCATAATTTCCCTGAGGTCGGATCGACTATCGGAATGCGTCCGTCGCCGGTAGACAGCATCAGATCCGCGATGAATGCGACCGTATCATCAGGATGCCCCACCGGAACGGAATCATCCGTCACGTTTTCCGCGAGCGTCTGACTGGCGAGGTCCGAATTCCCCTGCCAGAGCAGAGCGTCGGCCCTCGATACGACGCCGGCCAGCCTGCCTGTCGCATCGACCACCGGATAGATCCGGTGCGTTTTCTGCTGCGAGGCGAAGAAATCGCACGCCTCTCCCACCGTCATGGCGACGGGAAGCGTGTCGACATCGCTGATCATAATCTCCCTTGCGCGCGACAGTTCGAACGGGTCGACGCCATATTCGCGGGTGATGTGCTGACCGCGGCGGGCGATCTTCTCGGTGAGGATCGAGCGGCGCAGCAGAAGGACGGTGACGGCATAGGCCACCACGGTTGCGGCAAGCAGCGGAACGAGCGTGCTGACGTCGCCGGTGATCTCCATCGCAAAGAAAGTGCCCGTCAGCGGTGCACGCATGGTTCCACCCATCATCGCCGCCATTCCGAGCAGCGCCCAGAAGCCGGGATCATTGCCCGGCATGACAAGACCGACCAGCCATCCGAGAGCCCCGCCGAAGATGAGGAGCGGCGCAAGCACGCCACCGGAGGTGCCCGACGACAGGGCAAACAGCCAGATGATCGTCTTCATCAGCAGGATCGACATCACCGCCGGGGCGAGCAGCCGGTTGTTGAGCAAGCCATCGATGATGTCGTAGCCGACGCCCATGGCCCGCGGTTCGATCAGGCCGCCGAGACCGATGACGAGACCGCCGAGTGCGGGCCACCACATCCATTGGATCGGCGAGGCTTCGAACAGGTCCTCGATCCGGTAGAGCAGCGTCGTCAGCAATCCCGATTGCAGGCCGGAGATGATCCCCATCGCCGCGCAGGCGAAAATACCCCACCAGGGCAAGGTCACCTGAAAGTGGGTCGGGAACAGCGGGCCGACGCCGAACAGCAGCGGGCGCCAGCAGATCGACACGCAGGCAGCAACGGCGACGGGAATGAAGCTGCGCGGCTTCCATTCGAACAACAGCAGTTCGACCGCCAGCATGACCGCGGCGATCGGCGAACCGAAAATCGCCGTCATGCCGGCGGCCGCGCCGGCGACGAGCAGCGTTTTCCGCTCTGCAGCGCTCATGTGAAAGAATTGCGCGAACAGCGATCCGATCGCACCGCCGGTCATGATGATCGGCCCCTCGGCGCCGAACGGGCCGCCGGTTCCGATGGAAATCGCCGATGACATGGGCTTGAGGACCGCGACCTTCGGCGACATCCGGCTGCCGCCGATCAGGATGGCCTCGATCGCCTCGGGAATGCCGTGGCCGCGGATCTTCTCCGACCCGAAACGGGCCATCAATCCGATGACGAGCCCGCCGAACGGCGGAACCAGCACCACCCACAGCGAGCGCGGCACCGCAGCCAGAGAGGCGGGCTGGATGCCGATCTCTCCGAACCAGATGACATTCGTCACCAGCGCGATGAGGCTGACGAGACACCAGGCGGCAAACGCACCGGCCGTGCCGACAATGATGGACATGCCGACCAGGAGGAGGACCCGCCTGTCGGTGGTGAAATCGCCGGCCTCGCGCCGGGAAAGACCGCCGGTGAAATCGTGCGGCCGGTTGTTTGGTGGATGCTGCGCCATGGAAGCCTCTGCTACGCCGGAATGGATACGCTTGAGGCGCGTCAATATATCGTGATACGATATAAATCAATGGGTGAAAGCATGAAGGCGAAAATGTCCCATGAAGATGCCTCACTTGACCGCCTGGCGACTGCCCATCTATTCGATGATGGCGGCATGGGCTGCCGACCCTGGCAGCCGTTGCGGCAGAGGAGAAGTGCTTTGAGGAAGACCGCGCCGCCGCTGAGACAGGAGGATTACGAGGCTCTCGCCGACCTCAGATTCGCGCTTCGCCAGTTCATGGACTTCAGCGCCTCGGCCGCCCAGTCGGAGGGATTGCCCCCGCAGCAGCATCAGGCCCTTTTGGCGATCAAGGGACAACGTGGCGATGCCATGACCATCGGCATGCTGGCCGAGCGGCTGATCATCGCGCCGCATACGGCGACCGAGCTTGTCGGGCGGTTGTCGGATGCCGGACTGGTCGAACGTCATGCCGATCCGGCCGACAGGCGCCGCCAGACGGTTCTTCTGACGGATAAGGCGGACGCGCTTCTGACGCGACTGAGCGCCGTCCACCTTTCGGAAATCAGGGAGATGGCCCCGAAGTTGATCGAGCTTCTGCTCGAGCTCCAGAAGACGGCGTCAAACACCAAATGACAATTGCGACATAGCCGATCTCCTGACGTGCCGCTTCAATCCAAAAGCGTCTTCTTCAGGCGATGGATATGGGCGGCGCCAATGCCGCAGCAGCCGCCGATGATGGTCGCGCCGGCCTCAGCCCAGGAGCAGGCATAGCGCGAGTAGGCATCGTCATTTAGGTCGTTGCGGGTCTTATGCAGGCCTTCATTGGCGGCTGCCTCGCCTTGCTCCCCTTCGAAGGCATTGGCATAGACGCCGATTTCGATGCGCGCGTCCATTGTCCGGAACACGCGCGCCGCGGTCTCCACCGCCGCCTGCATGACCTCAGGCTTGCTGCAATTGAACAAGAGGGCTTCGGCGCCCGATGAACCCGCCCAGGATGCCGCGTCCTCGACCCTTTCTTCGGAGCGCAGCTTCGGTTCGCCGCCCCTTATCGCTGCCTCGTCATCGACCAATGTGAACGAAATCCAGAACGGCTTGCCTGATGCCGCCACCGCCTTGCGGACAGCCTCTGCCTCGGCAATCAGGCTTAACGTCTCACCGAGCCATACATCGACGAAGGGAGAAAGATTTTCGACAAGCACCTCGAGATAATCCTGCACCCGTGAAGGCTGAAAGTTCTGCGGCTCGTATGAGCCGAAGATCGGCGGCAGCGAGCCGGCAACCAGCACCTTCCGATCCGTGACAGAATCAGCCGCCTCGCGCGCCAAGCGACCGGCGAGACGGATCAGCGCCGCCCCCTCCTTCCAGAACCGGTCCTCACCAATATGAAAGGGCACGAGCGCATAGCTGTTTGTCGTAACGACCTCAGAGCCGGCAGCGATGAATTCCTGGTGAACCTTACGGACGATATCCGGCGCATTGATCAGCGCCAATGCCGACCATTCCGGTTGTTTCAGCTCGGCGCCCAGCCGCAACAGTTCGCGGCTCATGCCGCCATCGAGAATTCGCATCGTGCTCATGAAGAGGTCTCCATTCAGGCTGTCGCGCCGTCAGCGGCGGCGGGCTTTTGCATAACAAAGGTGGGCGAGATGTACGTGGTTCGTGCGTGAGGGAACTCATGACCAGTTTCTTTGCCGTCGGCCTAGCGGCGAACCGGCACCTGCGCTTCGAGACTTCGGAAGACGCGGGCGATTACGGCGGTCAGCGCGAGATAGAAGAGGGTGACGACCAGCAGCGGTTCATAGACGAGCAGCGTGTCCTGCCGAACCTTGTTTGCCACGGCATAGAGATCCATCACCGTCACCGTAAAGGCGAGCGGCGTCGCCTTGAGCTGCATGACGATCTCTCCCGCAATCGTCGGCAGGGCGATGCGAATGGCGCGCGGCAGCCAGATGCGGCGGACCAGCATCCAGGGCGACAGGCCGAAGGCCCGGCCCGCTTCGAGCTCGCCCTTGGGAACGGCAAGCAGCGCGCCGCGCAACACCTCCGCCTCATAGGCTGCATAGTTCAGGGTAAAACTGACGGCGGCGAAGAAGAAGCCCTCGCGCAGGATCGGCCAGAACAGGCTCTGGCGGACACCGGGGACCATGGGCAGCAGCGAGCCCACCCCGTAGTAGAGAAGCCATAGCTGTATCAGCAGCGGCGTGCCGCGAAAGAAGGTGCAGTAACTGCGCGCCAAGAGCCGCGTCAGCCTGCCGCCGCTGACCTGCGCAAACGCGAGGCCTATGGCGATGGCGAAGCCGAACACCACGGAGATCACCAGCAGGCAAACGGTCTGCCAGGCGCCGGTCAGAAGCAGCGGCCAATAGGAAGAGATCCAGGTGAAATTCATGGGGCGCTTTCTTCAGGCAAGGCGCGGCTGCCCCCGCCGTACCCGTCCCTCGATCAGTTTGAAGACGACGTTGGAAACAAGCGTGATGGCGAGATAGAGAAGGGCCGAAGCAAGGAAAAAGACGAAGTAATGCTTGGTGCTTGCCCCGGCAAGACGGGTGGCGAGCGCCAGTTCCTGGTAGCCGACGACCGCCACCAGCGCGCTGTCCTTGGTGACCGACATCCATAGATTGGCAAGACCCGGCAGCGCGTTTGGCAGGAGCGCCGGCAGCAGGACCCGGCGGAACCTCAGCACCGGTCCCATGCCGAAGGCTTTGGCGGCCTCGATCTGGCCGACGGGAATGGCAAGGATCGCGCCGCGCAGCACCTCCGTCATGTAGGCACCCTGGACGAAGCCGAGCACCGCGACGGCTGCGACGAAGCCGTTTACATTGACCGGCGGCAGCTCCAACGCAGCGAGCAGCCGGTTGAGGCCATCGGTGCCGGCATAATAGAGCCCGACGATCAGGATCAGCTCGGGAACGGCGCGGATCAGCGTGGTATAGAGATCGAGCAGCAGGCGCAGTATACGATTGCCCGAGAGCTTTCCCAGCGCGCCGCCCGTGCCGAGCAGCAGGCCGATCGCGAAGGCGCAAGCCGAGATGGCGACCGTGGAGACCGCACCTGCCAAAAGGACGCCGCCCCATCCCGGAGGATAGGGAGACAGCAGGTCCAGAATACCTTGTTGCGTGGTCGCCATCGTTCCGGCTGCTTACTTTGCGCCGTAGATGTCGAAATCGAAGTATTTCTTGTTGATGGCGTCATACTGGCCACTGGCGCGGACAGCGGCGATCGCCGTATTTAGCTTGGCCTTCAGCTCAGTGTCTTCCTTGCGCAGACCGCCCGAGACGCCGGCGCCGAGAATCTCCTTGTCGTCGGCAACGTCGCCCATCTTGGCGCAGCAATCCTTGCCGCCATCGCTTTTCAGGAAAGCGTCAAGCGCCAGTGAATCGCCGAAGACATAGTCGATACGGCCGGAGGCGAGATCCTGGAACGCCTCGTCGAGCGTCTGGTAGGTCTTTTCCTCGGCAGCCTCGGCGAAATACTTCTTGTAATATTCCGACTGGATCGTCGACACCTGGATGCCGATGGTCTTGCCTTTCACGTCCTCGGCAGTGACGCCCGGCTTCTGGTCCTTGGGACCGATCAACGTGCTCGGCGTGTTGTAATATTTATCGGTGAAGTCGATCACCTTTGAGCGTTCCGCGGTGTTCGACATCGACGACCAGATCACGTCGAACTTCTTGCTCTGGAGGGCCGGAATGAGACCATCCCAGGAAATCTCGACGATCGAGCATTTTTCCTTCATCTGCTCGCACACAGCGTTCATCAGGTCGATCTCCCATCCCTGCCATTGGCCGGAGGCGTCCTTGGCGAAGAAGGGCGGATAGGATTCGTTCATAACGCCGAAGCGGACTTCGGCCTGTGCGGTGACGGCGGAAAGCACGAGTGCCGCGCCGGCAAAAAGCGTGGGGAGCAGTTTCATTCGCAGGATTCTCCTGGTTTGTGTTGTCGATGAGAGCCCGGAGTGCATCAGTGGGCGCTGAGGCCGGTGAATTCCCGGCAGCGGGCGCTGACGGGCGCCCCGAATATCTGTTCCGGCGGGCCTTCTTCCTCGATCCGTCCCTGATGCAGGAAGAGAACACGGCTGGAGACATCGCGCGCGAAGCGCATCTCATGCGTGACGATCAGCATGGTCCGGCCTTCTTCTGCGAGATCGCGGATGACCTTCAGGACCTCGCCGACCAGTTCCGGATCAAGCGCCGATGTCGGCTCGTCGAACAGCATGACATCAGGGTCGACGCACAGCGCCCTGGCAATCGCCGCGCGCTGTTGTTGACCGCCGGAGAGGAACGCAGGATAGGCATCGCGTTTATCGAAGAGCCCGACCTTGTGGAGCAGGGCCTCGGCCTTTTCGATAGCCTCGCGCCGCGAAATGCCCATGACGTGCACCGGCGCCTCGATGACGTTTTCCAGCACCGTCCGATGAGCCCAGAGATTGAAACTCTGGAAGACCATCCCCAGTCCGGTCCGTATCCGTTCTATCTGCCGCCAGCTGCGCGGCTGCAGCCGCCCGCCCCGCCCCATCTTCAGCGCGATCTCCTCGCCGTTCACGGCAATGCGGCCACGATCCGGCGTTTCCAGGAAATTGATGCACCTGAGAAAGGTGCTCTTGCCGGAGCCCGACGAACCGATGATAGAAATCACATCGGACTTCTCGGCCTGCGTCGAGATACCCTTGAGAACCTGTTGCGGGCCGAAGCTTTTATGGAGATCATCGACGCGAAGAGCAGGAAAGGGTTGATCTGGCATGCATGGTTCCGGGTGAATTGAATTTGCGAAGGATAATGACAAAATAACGCGGTTTTTTCGCGCAGTTTTCATCTATTCTGCATATTTTATGCAAAATAATCTTCTTCGTGCGGCAAGTACGGCAGAATGCGCGAGTTGCTGCGGCGAGAACTAGGATTGGACAATGGAACAGCTGGATCGTTTTGACCGTGACATTCTCGATATCGTTCAGCGCGACTGCCAGCTGAAAGCCGAAACGATTGCCGAACGGATCGGACTGTCGGTCTCGGCCGTGCAGAGGCGGTTGAAGCGGCTGCGCGAGGAAGGGATCATCAAGGCGGAGGTGGCCGTCGTCGACCGCAAGGCGACGGGCACAGCGATGGTGTTCATCGTCGGGATGGAGATCGAGCGGGACAATTACGACGCGTTGGCGAAGTTCCGCCTCTGGGCGGAAAAGCAGGATCACATCCAGCAGGTCTATTATGTCACTGGTGCGGTCGATCTGATCGCGATCGTCACCGCCCGCGACGTCGAGCATTATGACGACATCGCCGCACTGATCATGGCTGACAATCCGCAGATCCGCCGCATGCACACGAATGTGGTGCTGCGGGACGTCAAGCTCGGCCTGTTCGTGCCCCTGGACTAGCGCACGCCATGCCCCGGCGGCAGTGGTTCCGGCCGCCAGGTATCGGGCACCGACAAGCCGCTGGACTCGCATTTGACAAAGGGCATAATTCCGGGCGCAAATTCTCGGGAGGAATGATCGTTGACGTTACGACACCAGATCATCGCATTGGCGATCGTTCCGCTCGTCATTTCGATCCTTGCGATCACCACCTTCATCACATGGCAATCGGCAAACCTCGCCAAGAACAGCATCGACACGTTCGAGCAGAACATGCTGAAGACCAAGGAAGCCGAGATCCTCAATCTGACCAACCTTGCCCTTTCCGCCATCCAGACGATCTATGACAATGCCGCTTCCGACGACGAAGCCGCCAAGCAAAAGGTGGCGGCGATCCTGACTTCGCTCGACTACGGCAAGGACGGATATTTCTTTGTCTACGATTACGACGGCAACAACATCGTCCATCCTCGCCAGAGTTTCCGCCATGGGCATAATTGGCTCGACCTTACCGATCCGGATGGCGATAAGGTCATTGCCGAACTGATCGCCACGGCAAGAGCGGGCGGGGGCCTGCATCAGTACAAATGGCAGAAACCATCGACCGGACAGATCGCCGACAAGCTCTCCTTCGTCGTCAGCCTCGACAAATGGCACTGGGTCGTGGGCACCGGGGTATATCTGGATGACGTCTTTGCCCAAAGTGCCGCCGCCAACGCCGGCATGCGCGCCAACATAAAGCGGACCTTCATCATCGTCGCACTGATCGCCGTGCCTTCGGTGCTCGTCGTTTTCACCACCTGCATGCTGCTGACGTTCCATGAGCGCCGCATGGCCGACAGCCGGCTCAAGGCGCTGACGCAACGGGTCATCGATACCCAGGAAGAGGAGCGCGCACGGCTTGCTCGCGAGCTGCATGACGGCATTTCCCAAAATCTCGTCGGCGTCCGTTATGCGATGGATCTTGCCGGCCGCAAGGTGAGGACCAATGTCGACGATGCGGCGCTGACGATCGACCGCGGTGTGGAGGCGCTGAACGGCGCCATCAAGGAAATCAGACGGCTGTCGCACGATCTGCGCCCGCGCGTGCTCGACGACCTCGGCCTGACGGCCGCACTGGAGGCACTCTGCTATCACTTTGCCGAGCGGACGGGGATCGAGACGAAGATCGACGCCTCAAGCTTCACCGACACGCTGAAGCCCGAAGCCAATACAGCGCTTTATCGCGTCGCGCAGGAAGCGTTCAACAATGTCGAACGCCACTCGGGCGCCTCCAAGCTTGCGGTCAAGCTCTGGAGCGACGGCGGCCGCGCCCGCATGACCGTCACCGACAATGGCACTGGCTTCGACGGCGCCAAGGACGGCCTGTCCGGCAGATCAGGTCTCGGCCTGCGCAACATGCAGGAGCGGATGGCCCACTTCCGCGGCCTGTTGCTGATCAACAGCAGCGAGACCGGCACGACGCTGACGGCAATGCTGCCGAAATCGGCCAATCTCCCCGCCGGCAAGCAGGCAGAAGCTGCATGACGGAACGCCCGAAAATCAGGGTGCTCTTGATCGACAACCACCCGCTCGTGCTGGACGGATTGAAGGCCGTGCTCGAGACATTCGACCATATCGAAGTTGCCGGCACGGCCGGGCTCGCGCAAACGGGGCTCGAGATCGGCCGGCAGGTCCTGCCGCAGGTCGTGCTGATGGACATCAACATGCCGAAGCTGAGCGGCATCGATGCGATCGAGTTGTTCAGGAACGAACTTCCCGAGGCGCGGGTGGTGATGCTCTCCATGCATGACAGCCGCGAGTATATTTCCTCCTCGGTCATGCACGGCGCTGCCGGTTACATCCTGAAAGACGTTTCGACCGACGAGATCGTCTCGGCCATCGAGACCGTGGCGGGCGGGGGGACATATTTCTCGTCCGGCGTCTTCGACGCGCTGATGGGCGAACGGGCGGAGGAGGGTAGCGCCCCCCTTACCCCGCGCGAACGCGACATTCTCGGGCTGATCGTTGCCGGCAGGAGCAACAAGCAGATCGCCGAAACGCTCGGGATCACATCCGCCACGGCGGAAACCCATCGCAAGAACCTCAAGAGGAAGCTCGGCATCACGACCACGGCAGGCCTCATCCGCTACGCGCTCGATCACGGTATCGTCTCGAAAATCGGATAAATCGCGTCTACCCACTTCTGGGTAGGCTCCGGTATTTCAGCGCCGCGCCCATCTTGTGAGGACAAAACCAACGCCATAGGACTCCATCCACGGCTGGCCAAGTGCGAGCCGTTGGGAGGAATTCACATGCGTTACATCAGCTTCCGATCGGTCGGAAAACCTCGAGCGACCCGAGCCGGGCCTGCCGCGGCCGCCGGCTGACAGACCTGCCTTCCACGCCGACAACTGGAACATGGCGACCGCCGCCCGCGGCGCCTGAAAGGTATCCCGACATGGAAAAACCACGTAGCAAGGCAGCGCTCTGGCTGCTTGTCATTCCCTATCTAGGTCTGCTCTGGCCACCATTCTACAATGTCCGCGAGCCATCTCTTTTCGGCTTTCCCTTCTTCTATTGGTATCAGCTTCTCTGGGTGCCGATCACCGCAGCGCTGACCTGGATCGCCTACAGGAGCACTCGCCATGACGACTGACATCAACGGCACGGCGCTCGCCGTCTTCCTGTTCTTCTTCGTTCTCGTCACCGTCATGGGCTTCGTCGCCTCTCGTTGGCGTAAGCCGGAAACGCTGGCGAGTATAGACGAATGGGGCCTCGGCGGACGCAACTTCGGCACCTGGATCACCTGGTTCCTGGTCGGCGGCGATTTCTATACCGCCTACACCGTGATCGCCGTCCCTGCGCTGGTCTACACGGTCGGCGCCTACGGCTTCTTCGCGCTGCCCTACACCATCGTCGTCTATCCCTTCGTCTTCATGGTCATGCCTGTGCTGTGGAAACGCGCCAAGGATTTCGGCTATGTGACGGCTGGCGATGTCGTCCACGGTCAATATGGATCACGCGGCCTCGAACTTGCCGTGGCGGCAACAGGCGTCATCGCCACCATGCCCTATATTGCCCTCCAGCTCGTCGGCATGACGGCGGTGCTGAAGGCGCTCGGGCTGCATGGCGAATTGCCGCTGGCGATCGCCTTCATCGTGCTGGCGCTCTACACCTACTCCGCGGGCCTTCGCGCGCCGGCGCTGATTGCCTTCGTCAAGGACATCATGATCTATATCGTCGTGATCGCCGCCGTCGCACTGATCCCGTCGAAGCTCGGAGGCTACGCGAATGTCTTTGCCTCGGCCGATGCGGCTTTCCAGGCCAAGGGTTCCGGCAACCTGCTGCTCGGTGGCAATCAGTATGTCGCCTATGCCACGCTCGCCTTGGGTTCGGCGCTCGCGGCCTTCATGTATCCGCATACGCTGACCGGCATCTTTGCCTCCAACAGCGGCAAAACGATCCGCAAGAATGCGATCATGTTGCCCGCCTATACGCTGCTGCTTGGCCTTCTGGCGCTGCTCGGCTATATGGGGCATGCCGCCAACCTGAAGCTCGACAGCGCCAATGACGTTGTTCCGACGCTGTTCAAAACGCTGTTTTCAGGCTGGTTCTCAGGTTTTGCCTTTGCGGCGATCGCCATCGGTGCGCTGGTGCCTGCAGCGGTGATGAGCATCGGCGCCGCCAATCTCTTCACCCGCAATTTCTGGAAAGCCTATGTCGATCCTGACGTCAGCGATGCAGGCGAGGCGAAGGTCGCAAAGATCACCTCGCTCGTGGTGAAGATCGGTGCGCTTCTCGTCATCATCTTCCTGCCGACGCAATTCGCACTCGACCTGCAGCTGCTCGGCGGCATCTGGATCCTGCAGACGCTTCCGGCCCTGGTCTTCGGTCTCTATACCAACTGGTTCCGCGCACCCGGTCTGCTTGCCGGCTGGTTCGTCGGCTTTGGCGGCGGTACTTTCCTCGTCTGGGATGCCGGTTGGAAGCCTCTGCATCTGATCAGCCTCGGCGGCGAGCCCTTCACCGTCTACACCGGACTGCTGGCGCTTGCGGCCAACATCGCGGTTGCGGTCGTGGTCAACGCCTTGCTTCCGGCCAAGGCTCCGGCCCGGGCATAAGATTCAAATGCGAAGGGCAGCAAACGCTGCCCTTCGCACGAATCATACGGCTTTGCTTTCCAGTATCAGCCGGAAAGAGATCAGAGCGACTTAAAACTCTTCCCAATCGCCGGCCAATGCCGCATTCCCATTCGTCTGGAACGACTTACCTACCTTGGCAATCATCTGGCGCGCAGGCGAGGGCGCCGGTTGAGCACGAGGCGCTGCGGCAGCGGGCGGCGATACGCGCTTCGGTGCCACCGCTCCGCCAATGTTGAACTGGCCCAGCAGCTGGAACAGCGCGTCGGCTTCCTTGGCAAGGTTATGAGCCGCCGCTGTGGCTTCTTCAACCATGGCGGCGTTCTGCTGTGTGCCCTGATCCATCCTGTTGACGGCGGTATTAATCTCTTTCAGCCCGGTCGCCTGCTCTTGCGAAGCGCCGACGATGGCGCCCACATTGCCGTCGACCTGCTGTACCTGCTCGGCAATCTCCTTCAGCGCCTTTCCGGTCTCGCCAACCAGGGCAACGCCGCTTTTGACGTGGCCATTCGAAGCGTTGATCAGTTCCTTGATTTCTTTTGCCGCCTTGGCAGAACGTTGCGCCAATTCACGCACTTCCTGAGCCACGACGGCAAAGCCCTTGCCTGCGTCACCGGCACGGGCGGCTTCGACGCCGGCATTCAGCGCCAGCAGATTGGTCTGGAACGCGATTTCATCGATAACGCCGATGATGCTGCCGATTTCGGTGGCGGAGGATTCGATCTTGCCCATGGCGTCGACCGCATCCCGAACGACGCTGCCAGAGCGCTCCGCGCTGTCCTTGGTTTTGCGAACGAGCTGGCCGGCTTCCTGAGCCTTGTTGCTCGAGTCGGCAACGGTGGTCGTAATCTCTTCCAGAGCAGCGGCGGTTTCCTCGACGGAGGCTGCCTGCTGTTCGGTCCGCTTGGCGAGATCGTCCGAGGCAGAGCGGATCTCCTGTGCACCGCCCGCGATGGCGCTGGCGTTCTGAGCAACCTTCTGCATGGCGGCACGGAGCTTTTCGACCGCGGAATTGAAGTCGGCTCTGAGCTTTTCCAGGGACGGAATGAACGGAGTGCCGATCTGCTGTGTAAGGTCGCCATCAGCCAGCGCCTGCAGCGCGTCGCCAAGCTGGCCGACAGCCTTGTCCGTCTGCTCGGCGAGCGTACGGCGTTCATCGGCATCCTGCTCGAGCCGATGCCGCTCCGACACGGCTCGCTTCGCCTCGGCGTCGGCTTCCCGTTCGGCCTTTGCCGAAATTGCGTCGCGCAGCCCGGCCACGGCCCGTGCGAGCTTGCCGATCTCGTCGCCTCGCGCTTCGAGGCGGCGATCACCGTTAAGATTGCCGTCCGCCATCGCTTTCAGCGAAAGCTGAAGTTTTGTCAGCGGGCCGACGATCGTGCGTGCTGTCACGGCGGCGGCAACCAGTGAAAGAACAGCGGCAATGCCAAGCGCGGTCAGGGCCAATGGCTTGAAGCCGCTCGCCGTGCTACGCACCTCGCCGCCGATCGATTTGTTCAGCGCTTCCTGGTAGTCGATGAATTTGTTGATGGCGCCAAGCCAGGCAACGAAGGCCGGCCGCGCCTGTTCGAGCAGGATCTTGCGGGCGGCCTCGCCGTCGCCCTTCTCCTGCAGCGCAATGATCTGGGCGACCAAAGGATTGGTCTTCGCCTGGATGTCTGCAATCTCACCGAGAATGGTCTTTTCCTGTTCCGTCGCACCGGCCGGAGATGCAACCATATCCGCCATGCGCTTTTCATTCTCGGCGTAGGACGCTGCCAGCTTTTCGATCAATGCCTCGGCGGCCTTCCGTTCATCGGCAGACGTCACCAGAGTGACGTCGCGGATGGCGATTGCCCGATCATGCACGCTGCCGCGATAGTTGATGGCAAACCGCTGCTTCACGCTGTTGACGTCGTTGATGGTTCCAAGCTTATCATTGATCTGCGCAACTTTTTCCGTCGAATAGATGGTCAGGCCGACCATCAGCAAAAGGAGAACGCTGAAGCCAAGCGCCAGGCGCGCCACAACCCCGAAACTCATGATATTCTTCATATGCACTCTCCCCTCGCGGTGAGGTTTGTTGGAAGGATGTCTCGGCAGCCAGGATTGCTTGTCATATCTCGTTCGAATACAGAGCCTCGGTGTCTCCGAGTGCATCCGACAGGCACCCCTGTGCCCGGAATCGCGCCTGAGATACGGGACTTCCGTCAAAGCAATAAAAGCCGATTTTCATGCGAAATTCGGGTGCCTGACCCGCCATCATGGCGGAGGTGACGGTCCTCAAAGAACGTCGCCCCGATATCTAAAAAATTAGAGTAATATATTTTAGAGAGTGTAAACGGAGCCGACGGAGCATAGCATATCGCCATATCCGGATAGCATTTGCGCTTTTCGGACAGACAATTTGATGAGCGCTCTCCCGGTAGTTGCGAAATCCTCGGACTCCCCTGCGCAACAAGGCTTTGCGGCTTGCCTACGACTACGCGACGCCGTCCTGGCATCGGGGTAGTGATTTGCCGAAAGGTCTCGGCAATCGGCATGAATTGCAGCTGCGGTGCCGGAGCGTTGGCGCTTCCGCCTTCAGCCGCGTAGCAGCGGAAGAAGCTGATCGCCCTGCCGCTTGATTTCGGAGAGATAGGGCGTGTCGGACAGCACGAAGTGGGTGATGCCGAGATCCTCATATTTGCGCAGCGAACGGGCGACGTCTTCAGCCGAACCGACCAGCCATGTGGTGCCGGCTCCGCCGCCGCCGAACTTGCCCGGCGCGGTATAGAGGTTGTCGTCGAGGACGTCGCCGCGCTCATGCAGATCGAGCAGCCGCTGCTGGCCGACGGCGAGCGCGCGCTGGTGATCGTGCCAGCCGGTGCCCTTGCTTCTGGCCATCTCGGCGACCTTCGCCTCGGCATCGGCCCAGGCCTGTTCGGTGGTGTCGCGGACCAGCGTCGTTATCCGCAGTCCGAATTCCAGCGGCGGGAGGTCGCGGTCCAGTTCCCTGCTCAACGCCTTGAGCCGCGCGATTCGTTCGCGGGCACCGTCGAGCGGCTCGCCCCAGAAGAGCTGGACATCGGCCTCGGTGGCGGCCACCCGTTCGGCCGCCTCCGAAGCGCCGCCAAAATAGAATTTGGGGTGCCGACGGTCGCCGCGGACCTGGATGCGCGGCACCACGGTGGATTCAGCAACGCGGAAATTCTCGCCCGCGGATGTGACGTTGTCTTCGGTCCACAGTCTGCGGACCAGCCGCATGAACTCCTTGGTCCTGGCATAGCGGTGTGCTTGATCGCCCTCGCTGTCGCCGTAGGCAGACAGGTTGTCCTTGCCCGACACGATGTTGATCCGCACGCGGCCGCCCGTCAGATGGTCCAGCGTCGCCGCCGCGGAAGCGAAGTTCGCCGGTCGCCAATAGCCTGGACGGATCGCAATGAGCGGCTCGAAAGTGGTGGTCCGCGCGGCGAGCGAGGCCGCGACGGTAAACGTGTCGGGGCGACCCCAACCGGTGCCGATGAGCGCCCCCTTCCAGCCATGCTCCTCCAGCGCCCTTGCGTGGCTGGTCAGCGTATCCAGGCTGTTGTGGTTCTCGACGGCGGAATCGCCGCGATGGCCGGCTTTGACGTCGTTCGGAATATACCAGAGAAATTCGGAATTATTGCTCATGCGATGCTGCGGTTCTGTGTGTAATTGGAACAAACCGAGGGGAGGGAAGCCCCCTCAAGAGATCATACGGCCGCCTGCACCTGCTGCTGCCCCGCCTGAACCACAAAGCCATTCGGCGGACGTTGGAGGCCAAGGTTCTCCCGCAGCGTCGTGCCTTCGTATTCGTGCCGGAACAGACCGCGCTTGCGCAGGATCGGGACGACCTGATCGACGAAATCGGTCAAGGCGGTGGGCAGGATCGGCGGCATGATGTTGAAGGCGTCGGCAGCACCGTTCTCGAACCAGCTCTGCATCGCATCGGCGATCTGCTCGGGTGTCCCGACCACCGTCCGATGGCCGCGAGCGGTGGCGACCGCCAGATAGAACTGGCGCAGCGTCAGATTGTTGCGCGATACCAGATCGGAAACCAGCTTGAGGCGGCTTTTGTTGAGTTCGGTATTTTCAGGCAAGGGAGGGGCGGGATCATCCAGCGAGTAGCCGGAAAGGTCGACGCCCTTGTAGTGGCGGGCAAGGATATTCCAGGCGATGGAGGGATGAACCAGCGATTGGATATGGTCGTAGTTTGCCTGGGCTTCCGCTTCCGTCCCGCCGAGAACAGGGAATATGCCGGGACTGATCAGCAGTTGATCCGGCCGGCGTCCGTAGCGGTCGAGCCGTCCTTTGACGTCGGAATAGAATTCCTGCGCATCCTCGAAGGTCTGGTTGGCGGTAAAGATCATCTCGGCCGTGCGGGCGGCAAGTTCGCGCCCCGGTTCCGATGCGCCGGCCTGCACGATGACAGGATAGCCCTGAACCGGACGGCCAACGTTGAGCGGACCGGCCACCGAGAAGAACTTGCCCTTGTGATCGACGAGATGCACCTTGTCAGGATCGAGATAGACGCCGCTTTCCTTGTCGCGGATAAAGGCGTCGTCCTCATAGGAATCCCACAAACCCTTCACCAGGTCGACGAATTCCTCGGCCCGCTCATAACGATCGGCATGGGCGGGATGGCCCGATATGGAAAAGTTCTTCGAAACATCCGCGCCCGTCGTGACGACGTTCCATGCGGCGCGGCCCTTGGAGATATAGTCCAGCGAGGCGAACCTGCGGGCCAGCAGGTAGGGGTCCTCGTAGGTCGTCGATGCCGTGGCGACGAAGCCGATATGTTTGGTCACCTGCGAGAGGGCAGCCCAGAGGGTCAGCGGCTCGAAATGGGCGCCCTGGGCGGTGCGGCGAAGCGCTTCCGGGTCCTTGGCACGGTCCCATCCAGCCGGACTGTCGGCGACGAAGACGAGATCGAATTTGCCGCGTTCGGCGGTCTGCGCGAGCTCCCGGTAATGATCGATATTGAGGCCGGCATCGGCCTGCGCCTCGGGATGGCGCCAGGCAGCGATATGATGGCCGGTCGCCATGATGAATGCGCCAAGCCGCATTTGCCTTTTCGATGTGCTCATTGGCTTATCCCCAGATCAAATTGAACGGTTGCTGATGTCAGGCGGCCTTGCGGCCCGCAAGCTCGACCCCGAGCCGGCTGAGAAGGTGGATCCGGAATTGCGCAAAGCGCGGATCGCCGTGATCCCGCGGCGTCGGCAGATCGATCTTGAGATCCTCGATAAGGCGCCCTTCGTCGAGGACCAGTATGCGGTCGGCCAAGGAAATCGCCTCGTCGACGTCGTGGGTGACGAGCAGCACGGCAGGACGGTGTCTTGCGCACAACTCCCGCAGCAGATCGTGCATTTTCAGCCGGGTCAGCGCATCGAGCGCGCCGAACGGCTCGTCGGCAAGAAGCAGGGCCGGCTCGCGCACCAGCGAACGGGCAAGCGCGACCCTCTGCTGCTCGCCACCCGAAAGCTGGTTCGGCCACGCCGTTTCCCGGCCTGCAAGTCCTACCTCCGCCAAAGCCTTCCGTCCGGCCTCCTGGCCGGAGGCGCCGGCCAAGCCGAGCGTGACGTTCTCGATGACGGTGCGCCACGGCAGCAGGCGGGCGTCCTGGAAAACCACCGAAAGGCTCTCCGGCGTCTCCAGTGTGCCGGTTCCCTCGACACCGTGATCGAGACCGGCAAGAGCCCTGAGGAACGTGCTTTTGCCGGAGCCGCTGCGGCCGAGCAGGGCAACGAACTCGCCTTCCTCGATATCGAGGTCGACGCCGTCGAGGATCGTCTTCGTCGCAAACCGCCGTGCGAGGTTTCGCACGTGGACGGCTTTGTTTGCAGGCTTCAGTTTGCCAGGGTGCGGCGCCATGAGAGGGCCCTCCGTTCAAGCAGGCGGACGAGACCGTCCGAAACGAGACCGAGCAGCACATAGACCACCAGGCCGACGAGAATGACGTCGGTCTGCCCGTAATTTCGGGCAAGATCGATCATGTAACCGAGCCCGCTGGTGGCGTTGATCTGCTCGACCACGACGAGAGAAACCCAGCAGAGAGTGACGGCAAACCGCAGACCCAGAAGGAAACCCGGCAAAGCACCCGGCAGCACCACCTGAAGGATGAAGTCCTTCTGGCTCATCCGCAGGGTCTCGGCCAGCTCGACATAACGGCTGTCGATGCTGCGGAGCGCATTGTGGGTGTGGATGTAAATCGGCACGATCACGGCAAGCGCGATGGTCGTAACCTTCATGCTCTCGCCGATGCCGAACCACAGGATCAGCAAGGGGATCAGGGCCAGTGTCGGTATCGCACGCTTGATCTGCACCGGCCCGTCGATCAGGGCTTCGCCGATCCGGGAAAGACCGGCGATAACGGCGAGGACCGTACCGATCAGCAATCCGATGCTAAGGCCGAGCAGGGCACGTGTCGCTGACGTCACGAAATTGTCCTGCAGGCGACCCTGCTCGATCAGCCTTACGAAAGCCTCGACCACCGTCCACGGCGCCGACAGGATCCGCGGATCGATCCATCCGAGCGCCGAGCCGACGACCCAGGTCAAGACGAGCAATACCGGCCCGATCTGCAACCCGAAAGGGATCGCGGGTCCAGGACCCAGCCTGCGCCGGGCTCGGGGGCCAGCGGAGCCAGCCGGTTTTACGAGGCGAGAACCTGCCCGCACAATTCTACCGCCGGACGACCGCGACAGTTTCGCCTCATCTGCATCCCAAGTGGTTGCCATGCTTCAAATCTCCTCTCCGAAGGGGTGTCGAGCGTTACTGGCTCTTGGCCAAAGCCGCGGCGCCGAGCTTCTCGAAGCGATTGTCGAAAATCTGCTCCACATTGAGCGGCTTGTAGCCGAGCTCGTCTGCCAGCAGGTCGATGGTTTCCTGGTGGCGCTTCTTCACTTCGCTCCAATCGCTGGGAACGACCTGTTCGCCGGTCAACTTGACGAGATATTCCCCGTCCTCCTGGCTCAACCCCTGCTGACCGACGTAATATTCCTTGATCCATAGGTCCGGGTTCCGGTTCACCCATTCAGTGGCGCGTGCCCACAGGCCGACATATTCGGCGAGAGCTGCCGCCTTGGCGGGATCGTCCAGAACCCATTGCGGCGCGTAAAGATGGCTCGGATCGTCGCGCAGGCCATGTTCCACGAGGGTCGCCCCATCAGGCCCGTATTGGGTGATATAGCGCCTGATGTAGACGCCGCCGAGCGGCGCGATGTCGACCTGCTTGCTCGCCAATGCCTTCGGGTAGACGTCACTGGTGCTCGGCAGCTCCACCAGAGTCACGTCGCCGCTCTTCAACCCTGCGGCATGGAGGGCACGCAGAACGAGCGTGCCCTGTGCCTGACCCGGGCTGAAGGCGATGCGTTTGCCGCGGAAGTCCGCGAGCGTCTTGACGGCCGCGCCTGGCGCGATGCCGAAGCGGTAGATGGGATTGGCGATCGGGTCACGGCGTTCGCGATAGGCGATGTTGCGGACGGGCAGATTGTTCCAGTTGGCGAAGATCGAAGGGATCTCGGCCACCGACCCGACATCGAGTGCGTGGGCGCGGAAAGCTTCCGACGTCTGCGGCCCGCCGCTGATATTGGCCCATTTGACCTCGAAACTGAGCTCTTTGCCGAGGCCGGACACTTCGAGCGCTTTCTGGGTGACCGGATCGCCGATTGTCAGCACCGTGCCCGGCGGCACCTTGGGAAGCAGGGGAGCCTCTGCCTGGGCTGCCGCCGGACCGTGAATGGCACTGAGACCAAGCAGACTGAACAACGCAATTTTGAATGTCTTTGCCAATGTCATCGTCGATCTTCCCGTTTCGGATTGCTGATTGCAGGAGCGATGCACGGTAAGATGGAATATAATCTACTAAATCGATAGACTATTTAGTTTAATGAAAGTGGCGCTGAGGGAAAATTGTCCTCAAAAGTCGGGCAACCGGAACGATCGCATCCAGCGCGTCCGAAGGATGCTCGGCGCGTCCCGACATGAAAAAGCGCCTGGGACGTTCGTCCGCGGGCGCTTTCCGGGTCTTTGTTCAAACCCTTACTTTTGTTTAAGGCCGGGCAGCGGACCGCAGCGACCGCCCTCAGACGCCAAGCCGTCGCGGACGTCGGGATCGCCTTATGTCAGGCAATATGCGGTGCATATTCGTTGGCCGCGAATACGTGATGGTGCACCTTGCCGGTAAAGAGCTGCAGGAGTTCGCCGGTGACCTCGCGGCTCTGCGACCGCACATCGGAGAGAAGTGCCGCGTTCACCGCATCCATATCGGGATAACGAATGGCCAAGGCCATGGCATAGATCGGGGCGCCTTCGTCGCGCTCCATCCCGTCCAGCACCCGGATTTCCTCGGCGCCCGGAAATTTCGTCCAGAGAGGGACGAGCCGCTGCCGCACGAATTCGCGGAATTCCCCTTCTTTACCGGGATGGATTTCGCCTTCAAACAAAGCATAACGAATGATCATAGGTTCTCTTTTCCAAAACTCGCCGGAGCTGGATCGATGGTGGCGGGCTGTCGTAGGATCAGGGCGTATCGATCGATACGCCCTGATTGAGAGGGTTATTTACCCCAGATTTTCTTGTATTGATCGCGATAGCCGTTGTCGGGATCGAAGCTGTTCTTCGGTCCACCGTCAAACTCGACGTTCTGGCTGGTCACCACATGGAGCGGCGACACGTAGCCGGACCATGGAGCTTTCGCAAAGGCGCGGTTCAATTCGTCGACGAGCTGCCAGCCCTGGAGGTTGAGCGGCTCGGCGACCGTGACAGCCTGGAACTGCTTGGCGCGGATACGCTGATAGGCGCTCTCCGAACCGTCGCCGGCTGCGACGTTCACCGGTTTTCCGTCACCGGCAATGCCGGCCGAGGCGAGCGAAGGTCCCATGAAGTCGTAATAGAGGTCGTTGATCGCCAGCGAATGCGTCCACTTCGCGCCATACTTCTGCAGAAGCGACGTAGTGAGCTGCGGCATGCGCTGAGAGGTTTCGGCGATCGGCGTGTCGACATATTCGAGCACCGTACCGCCGAGATCCTCGATCTCCTTCTTCATGCGATCGGCCTTGGCAATCGCGATCGCATAGGTGGAGTCGGTAAAGATGATGACGCCCGGCTTGCCGCCGGCATCGGCAAAGGCCCAGTCCGCCGCGGACTTCGACACTTCCATCGCGTCGGTGGTCACGTTTGCGAAGACGCCGACTTCGGGAACCGGACCGACGGCCGAGGCGGCGTGCCAGGAAACCATCGGAATACCAGCAGCCTTGGCTGCTTCCATCGCCGGCTTCTGCTCGACCGCGTCAAAGCCGTTGATGATGATGCCATCCGGCTTCAGCGCCATGGCCTGGCCGAAGGCCGCGGTCCGCCCGCCGATCGAGCCGGCGCCGTCAAGCGCCTTCACCGTCCAGCCGAGCGCGCCTGCCGCTTCCTGAACGCCATTGACCACGCCGAGGATGCCGCCGTTTTTCATATCACCGGCCAGAATGACGATGTTCTTTCCGGCAGCGCCCTTGGGGCCGCTCGTCGGGCCATCCCAGGCGCTCACCTTGGAAGCATACTTTTCGACCACGGCCTTGGCGTCAGCCATCGAATCGGCCAATGCCGGCATGCTGAGCATAACGGCGACGGTTGCGACCGTTGCCTGCAATAATGTTCTGCGCTTCATGTTCACTCCTCCATTTTGTTTGTTGTGAAATGCCGGGGGTAAACCGGCATCCTCATTTGGATGCGGGTGTGATCCTCCTCACAGCTCCGCGCTTGCGCTGGGCGTAGCCTGCTATGCCGATGGCAATCAGCAGGGTGACGCCGTTGAACAGCGGTTCGACGAAGAACGATCCGCCGAATTGCTGAATTCCTGATATTCCGACCGCCAGGATGATGACGCCGATCAAGGTGCCCCAGACGTTCACCCGTCCGGGCTTGATCGTCGTCGATCCGAGGAACGCGCCGACAAGCGCCGGCAGGAGATATTCGAGGCCGACGCTCGCCTGGCCGATGCGCAGCTTCGAGGCGAGCAGAACCCCGGTCAGAGCCGCGAGCAGCCCCGAGGTGACGAATGCGCCGATCACGAATTTGCGGACCGGAATGCCATTGAGGGCCGCAGCCTTCGGATTGGCGCCGATGGCGTAGAGGTAACGGCCGATCGGCAGGTATTCGAGCACGATCCACATGCAGATGGCGATCAGGAGCACGTAGAAGCCGGTGATCGGCAGGCCGAACAGCGTGGTGCCGTTCAGCGCATAGAAAGCATCAGGCAGGACGCCGACCACCTGTCGGCCGCCGGTGTGCCAGAGCGCAAGCGCGTAGAGGACCGTTCCGGTGCCGAGCGTCGCGATGAAGCTGTCGATTTTCGCAACCTCGACCAGCAGGCCGTTGATGCAGCCGGTCAGAACACCGAGCGCGAGCACGATGACGACCGCGACCGGCCAGGGCAGGCCGTAAGCCGTCTGCAGGCTGATGGCGAGAATGTGCCAAAGCACGATGCCATAACCGACGGTCAGATCGATGCGACCCGACGCCATCGGGATCATCGCAGCCAATGATAGAAGCGCGATGATTGCCTTGTCGGACACGATCGAGCGGACATTCAACAGGGTCGGAAACGTATCGGGCAGAAGGATCGAGAAGATCACGATCAGGCCGACGGTCAGGATCACCAGCCCGTAAACCGGGATCAGGCGTCCGATCTTCTGTCCTGTGGACAGACCGGCCATTTCGCTCTTGGTCGGCTCCAGCGCCGTGGATTCAATGGATTGCATGGCTGTTCTCCCGATGGCTCAAGCGGCTTCCGATGCGGATGCGGCCGTGATGACCGCCTCCGTCGTCAGAGCGCTTCCAGTCAGTTCGCTGACGATTTTCCCGCGCGAGAAGACCAGCGCGCGGTGGCAGATATGGGCGATTTCCTCGAAGTCCGTCGACACCACGACAACCGCGAGACCGGCCTCGAGCGCCTGGGTGATCAGACGGTAGATCTCCGCACGCGCCCCGATGTCGACGCCGGCGGTCGGATCTTCGGCGACCAGCAGCTTGCGGCCGGTCGCCAGCCAGCGGCCGACGACCACTTTCTGCTGGTTGCCGCCCGACAGGGCCTCCACCGGCAGATCCGGATCGTTCGGCCGCAGGCCGACGGAATGGCCGATCTTATGGGCAAGGTCGGCTTCGCCGCGCGGCGACAGGAAGGACAAGAGCCCACGCCCGACGGCTCCCGGATTGAGGTAGGTATTTTCCCGAATGGACAGCGAGAGCGCCACGGATTCCTCCGTCCGGTCACGGGCAATCAAGCCGATGCCCGACGCCATTGCCCCTCGTGGGCTGGAAAGGTCGGGGGCCTCGTCATGCAGAAGAACCGAGCCGTCGAAGGGCTCGCAACCGAACAGGGCGCGGCCGATCCGTTCCTGACCGGCGCCGCGCAATCCAGCCAATCCCAGAAGCTCGCCCTCGCGGATATCGAAGGATATCGGGCCTGTGCCGGCGCAGACGAGATCGCGGACCTCGACGATCGCCTTGCCGGGCGTGATCGCCGTCTTGGAAAAGAGGCTGTCGCCGCTGCGGCCGATGATCATCGTCACCAGCTCTTCGGGGGTGGTCTCGCTGACGGGCTTCTGTCCCACCATGCATCCGTCGCGCAGAACGGCGACCCGATCGGCAATCCGGAAGATTTCGTCCAGCCTGTGGGAAACGTAGATCATGCCGACTCCGCGATCCTTCAACGGACGGATCGCATTGAACAGCCGATCGACTTCATCGGCGGGAAGGCTCGCCGTCGGCTCGTCGAGCACCAGCACGTCAGCTTCGACGGCAAGTGCACGGGCGATGGCGACAAGCGACTTTTCGGTGCGCGACAGCGCCGAGACTCGCGTCGTGGGGTCAAAGTCGCAGCCGACCAGTTTCAAGGCTTCCTTGGCACGCGCCTGCGTCCTGTTCCAATCGATCAGGCCGCGACGCATCGAGAAGCCCTGCGACAGACCCATGTTCTCGCCGACCGTCATCCACTCGATCAAACCGAGATCCTGGTGGATGAAGGCAACCGGCTGCCGCTCGTTCGGCTTGGGGGGACGATGATGGTAGCTCTGGCCGCGAAACAGGATGTCGCCGGTATCGGGCTTGTAGATACCCGCAAGCGTCTTGATGAGCGTCGATTTGCCGGCGCCGTTTTCCCCGAGCAGCGCGAGAATTTCCCCCTCGCGCAGATCGATCGAGACGTCACGCAGCGCTTGCGTGCCGCCGAAACTCTTGGTGATCGACTGGAACTCCAGCAGTCTCTTGGCTTCCACTGTGGCTCCTCCCAAAGCTGCGGTTGTCATGGATGTATGTTATCGATAACATTTATGGATGGTCAAGCGGAAAGATGACGATCTCGAATTTCTCGCAGGGATTGACGTCAGTCGGCCTGAAATCCATCGAGAAGGCGCATCATCTCGGCGGAGTCCTTCGGCCCGAGGCCGGCAGCGCAGAGCAGGCGGTGAATCTCGACCACCGAGCCGGTCATAGGCAATGGCGTCTTCGTCTTCAGCGCAAAGGCTTGAAGCGAATCCAGGTCCTTCAACATGTTGTCGATTCTGCCTGTCGGCGAGAAATCTCGGGCGGCGAATTTCGCCATGAATTCCTGCAAGATGCGGCTGTCCGCCCTGCCGCCGGCAAGGGCGGCCGGAATGGCGGCCGGATCGACGCCGCCGGCTTCAGCGAGCTTGACCGCCTCTGCGACGGCCTGAAACAGCACTGCGCAAAACAGCTGATTGATCAGCTTCGTCGTCTGACCGGCGCCCGATGCACCCATCAGCGTGTAATTGGCGGCAAGATGCCGCATCACCACTCGCGCCCGTTCAAAATCCTCAGCGCTGCCGCCGGCCATGATCGTCAGGCGTCCGCTTAGCGCACCCGGCACGCCGCCGGAGAGCGGGCAATCCACCCATGCCATGCCGGTTTCCCGACGCAACCGCATCGCCATGTCGGCCGTGTCGGCCGGGTCGATCGACGACATGTCGATCAGCAGCTTGTCGGCATTGGCAGCCGCCACAACACCCTTTTCACCGAAGACGACGGCGCGGACGATGCTGGCGTGATTGAGGCTCAACACACAAAACGCCGACCGTGAGACCGCTTCCTCCACGGAGCCGGCCGGGCGCGCGCCCTTGGCCTGCAAAGCCGCGACTTTTTCGGTATCCAGGTCGAAGACCGAGACCTTATGCCCGGTTTCGATCAATCGGGTGACGATCGCCGTCCCCATGATGCCGGCACCGATGACGGCGACATCTGCTCTGTAGTCATCCTGCATGTTAATCTCCTCCCTTGACGGCCATGCCGCTCAGTCCCTTGCAAGCCAGTGCCACAATATCATCCAAGGCATTATCGATCGCCACCGTCACAACACCAGCTTCACCGGTCGGCGGCTCCAGCGTCTGCAACTGGCTGTCGAGCAAAGTCGCGGGCATGAAATGGCCCTGACGGGCCTGCATCCGCGACAGCAACAGGTCGCGGGATCCCTCCAGGAAAACAAAGACCAGCCGCCCGTCCGCCGCCTGCTTCAACCTATCTCGATAGCTTCTCTTGAGAGCCGAACAGGAAACCACCAATCCTTGCGACGTTTCTTGCGCGGTCTTTATTTCCTCGCCGATCCGGTCGAGCCAAGGAAGGCGGTCGTCGTCAGTCAGCGGTATGCCCTGCGCCATTTTCTCGACATTTCCAGCGGGATGGAGCTGGTCACCCTCCAGAAACACCATGCCGTTTTGAGCGGCGACACGTTCTCCAACCGAGGATTTGCCGCAGCCACTGACGCCCATGACAACAATGGCCAGAGGCGATGCCTTTTGCTCGAAATCCATGGTCTCGTCTCTATCAGAGGCAGGTCGTGATGCCGCCGTCGACATAAAGCGTGTGCCCGTTGATGAAGGACGAGCCCCGGCCCGACAGGAAAACGGCGGCGCCGACCAGTTCCTCGACATTGCCCCAGCGTCCGGCCGGCGTTCGCTTCTCGAGCCAGGACGAGAACTCGGGATTGTCGACGAGCGCCTGATTGAGCGGCGTCTTGAAATAGCCCGGCGCAATCGCGTTGATCTGCAGGCCGTACTTGGCCCAGTCGGCGCACATGCCGCGGGTCAGATTGCGCACCGCGCCCTTGGTCGCGGTGTAGGGAGCAATGCCGGGGCGCGCCAGTTCGCTTTGAACGGAGGCGATATTGATGATCTTGCCCTGTCCGCGGGCGATCATGGGTTTGGCCGCTGCCTGGCCGACGTAGAACACGCTCGAAATATTGGTGGTCAGCAGCAGCTCCCATTTGTCCGCCGGGAAATCTTCCAGCGGCGTGCGAAACTGCATGCCGGCATTGTTGATCAGGATGTCGAGCGGCCCGATATCGGCTTCGATTGCGTCGATACCCGCTTTGGCAGCGTCCTTGCTGGTCACATCGAAGATCGCCGCATGGGCAGACAGGCCTTGATCCTTGAGGCTCTCGACCGCGCGGTTGACGCTTTCGGGCGTGCGGCCGTTGATGATGACTTCGGCGCCATACTGCGCCAGGCCTTCAGCCAGCGCATAGCCGATCCCCTGGCTCGAGCCGGTGATCAGGGCACGCCGTCCGGTAAGATCGAACAAGTTCTTCATGCAAATAACTCCTCCGGTTTCGCCGCGGGTGACGGCTTCAACTGCCGCTGACGGTGAAACTCACTTGACATCCCATTTCCGAATTATATGTTATCGATAACATAATCAACTGTCAAAATGCGGGATGGAAACGGAATGCCTAAGGTAGAAATCTTGATGGCCGGAGCTTATCCGGAATGGGACATGGTGGATCTGGAGGCGAACTACCGCGTCCATCGCCTCTGGGAAGCGGCAGACCGACAGGAGCTGATATCAAGGGTCGGCAAGGATATCCGCGCCATAGCGACCCGTGGCGAGCTCGGAGCCTCCGCAGAGTTGATGGCGCAATTGCCGAAACTGGAAATCGTCTCCTGTTACGGCGTCGGCACCGATGCAATCGACTTGTCCTATGCCCGCGCCAACGGCATTCGCGTCACCAACACGCCTGATGTGCTCACCGAGGATGTCGCCGATATCGCCATCGGACTGTTGCTTGCGACGGCAAGGCAGGTCCCGCAGGCCGATGTTCTCGTCCGCTCCGGCCAGTGGGGCAGTGTCGCCATGCCGCTGGTGACGCGCGTCTCGGGCAAGAAGGTGGGGATCGCCGGCATGGGGCGGATCGGCAAGGCAATCGCCAAGAGGGCTGCCGCTTTCGGCTGCGACATCTCCTATTTCGCTCGCAATGATCACCAGGATGTTGCCTACACCTACGAGCCCGACCTGATCGCGCTTGCCGCTTGGGCCGATTTTCTGATCGTCATCGTCCCCGGCGGGGAGGCGACCATGAAGATCATCAACGCTGAAGTGCTTAATGCGCTCGGTCCGAACGGCATCTTGATCAATGTCTCGCGCGGAACGACCGTAGACGAAGGGGCTCTGATCGCAGCCCTTCAAAACCGCACTATTCAGGCTGCGGGCCTTGATGTCTTCCTGAATGAACCCCGGATCGATGCACGTTTCCTGACGCTTCAAAACGCCGTGTTGCAGCCCCATCACGGCTCTGGCACTGTCGAGACCCGCAAGGCCATGGGCCAACTGGTCAGAGACAATCTCGCTGCGCATTTTGCAGGTAGCCCGCTTCCAACTCCCGTCGTGTGAGGGTCCCGATATGAAAGCCATCGTCATTCATGCCGCAAAGGATCTGAGGATCGAAGAGCGCGAGCCGGAGGTTGCCGGCGCCGGGCAGGTGGAGATTGCCATCGAAGCCGGCGGCATCTGCGGTTCCGACCTGCATTATTACAACCATGGTGGGTTTGGTACGGTTCGCCTGCGCGAACCGATGATCCTCGGCCATGAGATCGCCGGGACGGTCAAGGCGCTGGGCTCCGGCGTCGCCGACCTCGCCGTCGGAGACCGTGTCGCGGTTTCTCCGAGCCGTCCGTGCAACCATTGCCAATATTGCCTGAAGGGACAGCAAAACCACTGCCTCAACATGCGGTTTTACGGCAGTGCCATGCCGATGCCGCATATTCAGGGCGGCTTTCGCCAGCGGCTGGTGGCGGAGCGTTGGCAGTGCCACAAGGTCGCGGACGGCATTTCCATTCACGAGGCCGCCTTTGCCGAACCCTTTGCGGTGACGCTGCATGCGGCAAACCGCGCCGGGTCGCTGCTGGGCAAACGGGTGCTGGTCACCGGTTGCGGCCCCATTGGGATGTTGGCGATCGTCGCGGCGCGCGTCCTCGGCGCCCGTGAGATCGTCGCGACCGACGTGACCGACAGCGTTCTGGCGATTGCCCGCACCAGCGGCGCCGACCGAACGATCAATGTTGCCACACATGCTTCCGACCTCGCGGCCTACAGTGCCGAAAAGGGATATTTCGATGTCATGTTCGAAGCGTCGGGAAATGAGCGGGCGGTGCGCGCCGGCTTGGAGACGCTTAAGCCCCGCGCTGTTCTCGTGCAGCTCGGCCTTGGCGGCGATGTTTCCATTCCGCAGAACATGATCGTTGCGAAGGAAATCGAGATGCGCGGCACATTCCGTTTTCACGAGGAATTTGCGCTGGCCGTCGAACTGATCAACGCGCGTCGCGTCGATCTGAAGCCGCTGCTGACAGGTGTCTTTGGGATCGAAGAGGCCGTCGCCGCCTTCGAGCTGGCGGGCGATCGCAGCAAGTCCATGAAAGTCCAGATCGCCTTTTGACCGGCCGTATAATTCCTTAAATCGGAATCGATTTGAGGATAAAATTATCCAGCTATTCAAAACGTTACAGCGCCGCGCATCCGAAAAGACGCGCGGCGCTTTAGTCTCAAACGGTCGGCGCGCCGTTCCGGTCCGTGCTTTCGCGCAAGACAACCTTGTAGCCCGTCAATGTGATCTCATCGCCGGTCGCCTCGCCGGTATGGAGGGCATCCATCAGGCGGGCGGCCGCCTGGCGGCCGATGCCATAACAGTCCACATTGATGGTCGTGATGCGCGGATGACAGATGGATGAGATCTCGTAATCGCCGAAACCGGCAATGGCGATATCTTTTGGAACCTTCATTCCCCGGCGCGTGCATTCCATGATGGCGCCGAAGGCGGAAAGGTCGGAGACGCAGAGAACCACCTCCGTGTCCGGCCAGCGCTCCAGCAGGCTGACGATCGCCTGGCCACCCTGTTCCATGGTGATGGGCGGCACGCCGAAGGAAATCATCCGTCCCGGTCCGAGGCCGAGTTCTTCGACAGTCTTCTGGAAACCGCTGCGCCGCTGGCTGCCGCGCGTATCGCGCGCCGTCGTTCCGCCGATATAGCCGAACTTCCGATATCCCTGACTGGCAAGCGTCCGCACCAGCAGGGCCATCGCCTCGCTGTTGGAAAAGCCGACGACCTGATTGATCGGATTTTCCGGAAGCTCCCAGGTCTCGACAACGGGAATGCCGGCTTTTGCCAGCATGCGCCGCGCGCGCGCCGTGTGCGAACCTCCGGTCAGGATGATGCCTTCAGGACGGCGGCGCAGCATCGCCTCGATCAACTCTTCTTCCTTCTCCGCCGAATAGTCGGTATAGCCGAGAAGGAGCTGAAGGCCGGTATTCTGCAGCGCATCGGTCATGCCGCGGGCGGTGTCAGAAAAATTCGAATTGTTGATCGAGGGCACCAGGGCGGCGATGAAGCCGCTCCGCCGCGACGAAAGACTGCCGGCAGACAGGTCGAGCACATAGCCGAGTGCGTCGACGGCCTCCATGATGCGCTTCCGGGTCTCCTCGGAAACGCTCGCATCCTGACGAAAGGCACGCGACACGGTCATGGCAGACACACCGACATATTTGGCGACCTCCGCCATCGTCAGCTTTTGAGCTTCTCCCGGCTTGAGACGCTTGTCTTTCGGCTCATCCTCGTTTTTCACTGATCTCCGCTTTCACAAAGCTTCCGAATTCAAGACACGATAAAGTTATCGCTATCATCGCACAATCGATATTATTGCAGGAATTCACCATTCCACCGTCCAAAAACCAAGATTCCAGAGGCATTTTCGCAAAGCTCGGCAGATCGCTATCTGTACGAAGCCATCAGAACACGGCAAGATGATATCGATAACAATTTAAGGAAATGGAGGAGCATCATGTTCGGGCAAATTGACGGTACGGGGTTTGAGGTTCTCGACCCGCGTTTCGAAAGCTGCTTCGTCGGTCACGCCCGCGTCGAGCGGCTTTGGACCGGCGGACGCTGGTTGGAGGGACCGGCCTGGTTTGCGGCCGGGCGGTATCTCGTTTTCTCGGATATCCCCAACAACCGGATGATGCGCTACGACGATACCAGCGGTCAGACGTCAGTATTCCGCTCGCCCAGCAACAACTCGAATGGCAACACCGTCGACAATCAGGGCCGGCTGATCACCTGCGAGCATCTGACGCGCCGTGTCACGCGCACGGATTTCGACGGCAGGATCACCGTTCTGGCCGATCGAATTGCAGGCAAACGGCTCAATTCGCCAAACGACGTCACCGTCAAGTCCGACGGGACCATCTGGTTCACCGACCCGAGCTACGGCATCCTCCACGACTACGAGGGCGACTATGGCGAGGCGGAAATCGGCGGATGCCACGTCTACCGGCATGATCCGGCAAAAGGCACGACCGATCAGGTGACCTCCGACTTCGTCAAGCCGAACGGACTGGCCTTTTCCCCGGATGAGACGTTGCTCTACATTGCCGACACCGGCGCAACGCACCTGCCCGGCGGTCCGCGTCATATCAGAAAGCTCGCAGTCTCGAATGAGGGAAGGCTGAGCGATCTCGGCGTTTTCGCAGAATGCACCTCAGGCCTGTTCGATGGTTTTCGCGTCGATCGGAAGGGCAGGATATGGACGAGCGCCGGCGATGGTGTGCACGCTTACGATCCGGATGGAACGTTGATCGGCAAGATCCATATTCCCGAGCTTGTCTCCAACGTCACTTTCGGCGGAGAGAAATTGAACCGTCTCTTCATCACCGCGAGCACGTCTCTCTACGCTGTTTATCTCACAGCCAACGGGTCGAGACTGGGATGATCACTAAGCAGGGGCCGCCCCTTTGGGACGGCCTCTCGTTTGGTACAGTTTTGTGCCTCTTGCCTCACCGTTGACTGAGGCCGGCCGCCAGCCGAACGAGACCGAGGAAATCCGACCTGTAACCGAAGCTATCCACCCCTCGCGATGCCGCGGCGAGATCGGCGATTGCCTGATAGGAATAGGTGTCGACGGCCGCGACATGGCTGAGTTTCTGGCCGAAGGCTGCGACGGCCACCGAGAAGCGGACATCCTGCGGCGCGGCATCGACGGTGGCGACCGCGTTGCCGTCATCGACAGGCGTGGTGATGAGAGCGCTCTTGTCCTCTCCCGGCTTTTTGTAGCGCATCTTGACGAAGGCAAGCTCGCCTTGATGGGCGCTGTCGGAGACCTCGGCCGACGCCTTATCGGCTGCGCCATACCGCAGATCGTCATTCATCACCGCGGGGCTTCCCTTCGGCGTAATCTCGTAAATCGCCGTGACACTGTGGCCGGAGCCGATATCGCCGGCGTCGACACGGTCATTGTTGAAGTCCTCACGCTTCAGCGCCCGCGTCTCGTAGCCGATCAGCCGGTATTCGGCGATCCGTTCCGGGTTGAACTCGACCTGGAACTTGACGTCGCTGGCGATCGGAAACAGCGTCGATTCGGCCTCTTCGACCAGCGTCTTTTGCGCTTCCGCCAAGGTGTCGATATAGGCAGCACTGCCATTGCCGTTCTGGGCGAGCGTCTGCATCAGGGAATCGTTGAGATTGCCCCGCCCGAAACCGAGAACGGTGAGGAAGATGCCGTCCTTGCGCCTCTCTTCGATGATGCGCTTCAAATCCTCGTCGCTCGACGGGCCGACATTGAAATCGCCATCCGTCGCCAGCATCACCCGGTTGACGCCGTCCTTGACGAAGCCCTGCTTGGCAAGATTGTAGGCCGCCTCGATGCCTTCGGCGCCACCGGTCGAGCCGCCGGGCTCCAGTCCGTCGATTGCCGAGAGGATCTTCGATTTCTCCGCCACGCGTGTCGGCTGGAGCACCGTGCCGGCATTGCCGGCATAGGTGACGATCGAGACGGTATCGTCGGGTTTCAGCCTGTTGACCAGCAGCCGGAAGGCGCTCTTCAGCAGCGGCAGCTTGTCCGGCTCGTCCATCGAGCCCGACACGTCGATCAGGAAGACAAGATTGGCATGCGGCGTGGTCACCGGCGCGATGTCATAGCCCTTGATCGCCACATGCATCAATTCCGTGTCGTGGTTCCACGGCGTCGGCATCACCGTCACGGTCGCCTTGAAAGGCTGATCGGCATTATCGGGACCCGGCCAGTCATAGGGGAAATAATTGATCATCTCCTCGACGCGGACCGATTGCGGATCGGGCATCGCCCCGCCTGTCAACGACCGGCGGACGAAGGCATAGGACGCGCTGTCGACATCGGCGGAGAAGGTCGAGACCGGATCTGTCGCGACGCTCTTGATCGGATTTGCCGCCGCATTGGCAAAGCGCTCGCGATTGGGATCGAGCTGAATCTGGACACGCCCCTCCGCAGGCGGCGCAGGCGAGGGGGCAATGGCGGCCATCGGTTCGGCCAATTGCCGTTGGGGGACGATGCCTGGTGTGGCAGGCACGGAGCGTTTGGCCCCTCCGAGTGCGGCGGCAGAACCTTCCGATTTATTCAGGAGAGTGGATATCTCGTCGGCGCTGAAATCAGGAAGCTGCGACGCAGCCGATTTCGCGGCGGCTTGCCGCTCCTTGTCCCGCAAAACTTGCGCGCTGTCAGCAGCGGGTTGTTCGGCAAGTCCGCTCGTTTCGGGGGTTGCCGGCCGAAGCTGAGGCACAACCGTAATGGGTTTCGCAGACTGGCGCGCCGCTTCGTCGATCGGTTTCGGCGCGTTATTCTTCGAAAGGTTACCGGCAATCTCCGTCTGGTCGACGATCGGCGATCCGTTGCGGGTCAGCTCGATCGCGAGATAACCGGCGGCCGGAATGACCAGCAGCGTCGCAAGGGCTGAACCGGCGAGGAATTTCTTGTTCATGACAGGGCTCCATATCCAGTTGATGATGGAGCTTTGACGCCAGCCTTTCGTATTTCCTTGGGGCACCGTCGCATTATTTTCCGCGGTGTCGAAAGCCTGCATCGCAGCAGCAAGCGCACGCGAGCGCGCCTCCGGATCGGGTGCCGGGGGCGGGAGACGGGAGAGCTTTTCGAGTTCCTTGTCCACGGTCATACCTCTTCCTTGCCGAGCACGGCCTTCAGCCTCTTGCGCGCCTCATGAACCTGCCAGGACACGGTCGCCTCCGAGCAGCCCATGACATCGGCTGCGGCAGAATGGCTGAGACCTTCGCCGTAAACGAGCAGCACCGCGTCGCATTGCCTTTCCGGCAAGGCGCGCACGGCGGCCCATAATTCGCTCGATAGCTCGTCGTCATTTCCGGCCGGCTTATCCTGCTGCGGTTCGGCGGCGTAGGCGCGGAATGTCTGCTCCTCTCGTGCAAGCTTGCGTCTATGGTCGCGGGCGGCGTTGAGCGTCAGAGTATAGAGCCATGTCCTGAAGCGGCTGGCGCCGCGAAAGCTGCGGATGGCCGCGCCGAGCTTGACGCAAACCTCCTGGGCGATGTCGTCGGCATCCGCGGAACTGCCAGACCACCGCCACGCCGTCGCGTGGACGAAGTCATAATGGCGCGAGACCAGTTGCCCAAAGGCCTCCCGGTCACCGCCCTGCGCTCGTTCGATGAGCTCCGCGTCCAATTCCGCACCTACCCCATGCTACCAAGCAAGATGCTATTTCCAGATTGAGACGCTTCTCGGATGGCTTTCCTTGGGCCGATGGCGAAAAAATTATCAGGAATTTTGAGTTGGCGCGACATTCACGGGTCGCGGCCAGACAGATCGTCCGTGTCACAGAGGCGCATGATGAGGACAGAGTCGGCCAGGGACATGATCTGTCATGTCCCAAATCGCGAAAGGACCTCCATGTCCGCTCAACCACCTGCCCCCACCGAAAGGGGCATCCTGCAGTTTCTGGCGATTTGCGATTCCTTCTATCCGCCAGACGCCGTTCAAGCATCGATCGAACAGCAGCGACATTGGTACGACGCTCTTTGCGCGCGTTTCGACCGCCCGCTGCCCCCGGAGATGATCTTTGCGGACGGGATGCTGCAGCGCATACCGATCCGGCGTTACCGTCCGCGGAAAATCAGCACGCGCACCATTCTTCTCTATCTTCATGGCGGCGGCTTCGTTGTCGGTTCGCTCGAGAGCCATCATGCCATCTGCGCCGAGATCGCCGATTTTGCCGGCGCGGAACTCGTTTCGGTCGATTACCGGCTGGCCCCTGAATATCGCTGGCCGGCGCAGACGGATGACGGCTTTACCGTGTTGAAGCATCTGCTTTCCGCCAACAGCAAGGTCGTGCTGATCGGCGACAGCGCTGGGGCTAATCTGGCGGCGGGGCTTGCGTTGCGCGCGCGCGACGAGGGCCTGTCAGGCGTCGTCGGCCAAGTCCTGATCTATCCGGCGCTCGGCGGAGACCTTACTGGAGGCTCCTATGTCGAAATGGCCGCGGTCCCCGGATTGACGACGGCGGATGTCGCCTATTATCGCGAGATCTTGCAGGCGCCAGCAGGCAACGAGATTGCCGAACCGCTGCAGGCAGCTTCGCTTGCCGGGCTGCCGCCGTCCTTCATCACGGTCGCGCATTTCGATCCGCTCCGGGACGACGGCCGGCACTATGCCGCCCGGCTCACCGCGGAGGGCGTCGAAGTCTGGTTCCGGGAGGAGCCGCAGATGGTGCACGCGTGGCTCCGCGCCCGCCACATGAGCGATGGCGCCCGCGACGGCTTCCGTGCCGTCTGCGAGGCCATTCGGCGTTTGGCGATCGGCTGATGATCACATGAGGTCGCGCGCGATCCGCTTTTCCGCAAAGACCTTTTCGAAGATCTGCACGTCGTCCTCGAAAGCGGTGACGACAGCGCTGATGACCCAATCGGTCCGGGTGCAGGCAATCCGCGCGGTCGCCACCGTGCGGGCGAACCAGCCGGGGCGGCGCATGTCGCAGGTCCAGGTCGAGACCCCGGTCATCGACAGCGGATTATCGGGCGCAATCGACCAGACTTCCTCCCGCAATTGCCGGGTGGAGAGACCTGTCTGCGGGTGTTCGGTGAGCCCGGTATCCTCGTGGATGTGATAGTCCGTCCGGGCGGCCGAGAGATTCCGGACGACCTGCCGCTTCGTCGCGGCCGCCGCGTGCTCGATATATTTCGGCAGCGGATCGGCATTGGCCGGTTCCTTGATGTCGATCCGCTGGTGCTCGCCGAGCATCGGCAGCCCTAAGCCGAGTGCCGCGATATCGACCTCGATGCCTTCGTCATCAGGCGGCGGCAGGATCATCGGCCAATATGCGGTGGAGAGCGAAAGGCGGATGCGATGCCCCTTGCGGAAGCGATAACCGCAAGCATCGAGCACGAGCCGGATCGACACCTTCTCGCCTGAGGTCAGCGGCTTGGGATCTGCATTGCCGTCCCGGTGAGTGAGATTGACGACGCCGAAGGCGACACGTGTTGCCGTGCCATCCGGATGGACATCGATGAGCCGGGCGCAGAGATTTCCGCCCGCCGCCCGAGAGCGCAGCGCAAGCGTGAGCACGGGCCGGCCGAGATAGTCGTAATCGCCAGTAAGCGGCGTCGTATCGAAGACCAGCGAGCCGGCATCGTCCGAGCGCTGATCGATCGCCATTTCGGCGTCGGGCTTCAGCGTGAAATATTCACCGGATGCCGTCCCGGTGTCGAGCGGAGAGCGGAGATAGACGGGATGTTCGGGCGCATGCGGGATCGGCATGCCTTCCGTCAGCTTGCCGAACTGCTCGACATAGAAGCACTGCATCTGTGGCGGCGACCAGACGTCCTTGGCGACCCAGAAGCCCGGATCGCTGTCACGTCGCGGGGCAGGGCGGACGGCATCGAGAATATAGGCGCGGGCCTGCGGCAGCCTGTCGATCCCATTGTCCTCGCCCCGCAGCCATTTGTTCCACCAGGCGATCGCTTCGCCATGGAAATCCGTGCGCGGCTTCGGCCAGGCAAAGTGCGGATATTTGTGAACCCACGGACCAATCAGCGCCTTCGCTTTGCCGCCCAGGCCTTCGACCGCCATCAGAGGCGTATTGCGGTAGCCGTCCGCCCAGCCGGCAATCACCAGTGCAGGGATCTCCACGCTCGAAAAGTCCTCTGAGATCGAGCCGTGACGCCAGAAATCGTCGCGCCGCTGGTGGCTCAACCACTCTTCCATGAAGAAGGGTTCGCCTGCCAGGCGTTCCAGCCACATCTGCTTCCAGCGTTCGCCGACAAGCCCAGGATCGGGCGGCCGCGACTGGTAGCCGAGCATCGTTGCCGCCCATGAGAGCTGGGCGGAGAGATGGCAGCCGTTCTTGTAGTGGATGTCGTCATTGTAGCGGTCGACGGTCGAGGCGATCGATATGACGGCCTTCAGCGCCGGCGGGCGCAATGCTGCGACCTGCAGGCTGTTGAAGCCGCCCCAGGAGATGCCCATCATGCCGACCGAGCCGTTCGACCATGGCTGCGCGGCAATCCAGGCGATCAGCTCGCAGGCATTGGCAAGCTCGCATTCGGTATATTCGCCGTCGATGACGCCGTCGGATTCTCCGGATCCGCGGATATCGACGCGCACGCCGGCAATGCCTGCGGCCGCGAATACTGGGTAGGTCGACTCGTCCCTGAGGCAGGTTCCGTCCCGTTTGCGATAGGGCAGGAATTCGAAGACGGCGGGAACGGGATCTTCCCTAGCGCCATCCGGCATCCAGATGCGCGCGGCAAGCCGCGTCCCATCCTTCAGCGTAATCCATTCATTCTCGATGGTGGTGAAGCCGCGCGAGGTCATGCTCATTCCTTGATGCACATTCCGTGAGACGAAGGTTTACCCTCGTCAAGTCAGTTGCCGGCGCTCTCCATGCGACGCGTCGCAAGCATCCGTTCCAGCCAGCCGATTTCCATTTCCGGTACGGATTTCAACAGCAGATCGGTGTAGTCGTCAAAGGGCGGCGACAGCGCCGTCGATTTCGGACCGAATCGTACCAGCTTGCCACGATGCATCACCGCCACGCTGTCGGCGATCGCCCGGACGATCGCGATGTCGTGAGTGATGAAGACATAAGACAGCTGTTCTTCTTGCTGCAGGCGCAGGAGCAGCTTGAGGATACCCTCCGCCACCAGCGGATCGAGCGCCGAGGTCGGCTCGTCGCAGAGGATGAGTTCGGGCTTGGCGGCAAGCGCCCTTGCGATCGCGACGCGCTGCTTCTGGCCACCTGATAGTTCGGCCGGGTAGCGATCGACAAAGCCCTTGCCCATTTCGATCTGGTCGAGCAGTTCCTTAACCCTTGCCGTCTTCTCGGCACCTCTCAGACCATAATAGAAGGTCAGCGGGCGGCCGATGATGTCGCGGACCGTCTGTCGCGGGTTCATCGCCGTATCGGCCATCTGGTAGATCAACTGGATACGCCTCAGGTCGTCGTTCGGCCGGCTCTTCAGACCCGGCATCAGTGGCTTGCCATTAAAGACGACGCGCCCGCTGCTCGGCGGCAAGAGGCCGGTAATGACGCGCGCAAGGGTCGATTTGCCCGAACCGGATTCGCCGACGACCGCAAGCGTCTGCCCTTTCGGCACATGCAGCGAGACATCGTGCAGCACCTTGAAGCCGTTGGAATATTCGGCGCTGACATTCTCTATCTTGAGAAGTGCTGCAGATTGGTCGGCGGCTTCCTCACGATAGGCCTGCCTGACGTTGACGAGGGCGCGCGTATAGTCCTCCTGCGGCGCCTCGATGATCTGCTGGACGCTGCCGTATTCGACTTGTTTGCCATAACGCAGGACCATGATGTCGTCCGAGATCTGGGCGACGACGGCAAGGTCGTGGGTGATATAGAGGGCGGCCGTGTGCGTTTCCTCGATGGCATGCTTGATCGCCGCCAGCACGTCGATCTGCGTGGTGACGTCAAGCGCTGTCGTCGGCTCGTCGAAGACGATGAGTTCGGGGTTGGAGCAGAGCGCCATCGCCGTCATCGCCCGCTGCAACTGGCCACCGGAGACCTGATGGGGAAAGCGCTCGCCGAAGGTTTCGGGATTGGGCAGGCCGAGAACCCCGAATAGATAAAGCGCTCGCTCACGCGCCTTGTCCTTGGTCATCAATCCATGTTTGACCGAAGCTTCGATCACCTGATCGCCGAGCCGATGCGCCGGATTGAAGGCAGCCGCCGCCGACTGCGCGACATAGCAGACCCGCGCGCCGCGGATCTGGCGGATGCCGTTCTTGCCGAGCGCGAGGATATTGTCGCCGTCGAGCAAGACCTCGCCGCCGGTGATTTCGGCGCCGCCTCGGCCATAGGCGAGTGCGGAAAGGCCGATCGTCGACTTGCCGGCGCCCGATTCCCCGATCAGGCCGAGAACCTTGCCCTTCTTGAGGACGAAGGAAACGCCATCGACGATCGTGACCCGCTTCGGCGGTTCGCCCGGCGGATAGCTGGTTGCTTCGATCTTCAGATTGCGAACGGAAAGAAGCTCAGGCATCGCCGCGCCCTCCCTTGAGGCTGGATGTGCGTTTCAGGAGCCAGTCGACGACGAGGTTGACGCAGACGGCAAGCACGGCGATCGCCGTGCCCGGCACGAGTGCCGCCGAGATGCCGAAGATGATGCCGTCCTTGTTGTCCTTGACCATGCCGCCCCAATCGGCTGCAGGCGGCTGAATGCCGAGGCCGAGGAAGGAGAGCGTCGAAAGAAAGAGGATCGAGAAGGCGAAGCGCAGCCCGAATTCGGCTAGCAGCGGCGACAGCGTGTTCGGCAGGATTTCGCGGAATATGATCCAGAGCTTGCCTTCGCCGCGTAGCGTCGCCGCCTCGACGAATTCCATCACGGCGACATCAAGGGCCACCGCGCGGCCGAGGCGGTAGACGCGGGTGGAATCGAGGATCGCCATGACAAGGATCAGCACGACGATGTTTTGCGGTAGCACCGCAAGAACCACGAGCGCGAAGATCAGCGTCGGGATCGACATCATCAGATCGTTGAAGCGTGACAGGACGGTGTCGATAACGCCGCGTGAGACGGCTGCGGTGAAGCTGAGGATGATGCCGAGCGAGAAGGAGATGATGGTGGCGGCGGATGCGACCGTCAGCGTCGTGCGCGCGCCGTAGATCAGGCGCGAGAAGATGTCGCGGCCGAGATTGTCGAGACCGAAAATATACTGGTTGTCAGGCAACTGCCAGACGTCGCCGACGACCTGCGTCTCGCCATAGGGAGCGAGCCAGGGTGCGAAGATCGCGAAGATGAAGGCGACGGCGATACCGGCCATGCCGATCCAGGCGGTGATGGGGATTTCTCTCAATCTCATCGCGGATGCCTCAGCCTGGGATTGGCGATAATCGCGAGGATATCGGCCGTCATGTTGAGGAATATATAGACGGCCGCGAAGATCAGGCCGCAGGCCTGCACGACAGGCATGTCGCGCACGGTGACCGCATCGACCATATATTGCCCCATGCCGGGATAGACGAAGACCACTTCGACAACGACGACGCCGACGACGAGATAGGCAAGGTTCAATGCGATGACATTGATGATCGGCGCCAGCGCATTGGGAGCGGCGTGCTTAACGATCGCGCGGAAGGCGCCGATGCCCTTCAGCTCCGCGGTCTCCATGTAGGCGGAGGACATGACGGAGAGGATCGCGGCCCGCGTCATGCGCATCATGTGAGCGAGCACGACGAGCACGAGGGTTGCGGTCGGTAGCGCGATTGCCTTCAGGCGCTCGACGAAGCCCATGCTGTCGTAGACGGTCGCCGGAAAGGTGGCCATTCCGAACTTCACGGCGAAGAACAGGATCAGCAGGTAGCCGATGAAGAATTCCGGCAGCGAGATCGCCGCCAGCGAAATCACATTGATGATCTTGTCAGGTAGGCGGTTGCGGAAGTGCACCGACAGCATGCCGAGGCCGACCGCGAGCGGCACGGATATTATCGCCGCGAAACCGGCCAGGAAGAGCGAGTTGCCAAGTCGTTTGCCGATCTGTTCGCTCACCGAATTCTTGCTGGCCCAGGAGGTGCCGAAATCACCCTGAACGGCGTTGCCGAGCCATTCGACGTAACGTGTCGTCACCGGGCGGTTCAGCCCGAGGTCTTGACGAATATTGGCAACGGCCTGCGGCGTCGCCGACTGACCGAGATAGGTGGTCGCAAAATCGCCGGGCAGGGCTTCCAGGCCGCCGAAGATCAGGATGGAAACGGCAAAAAGCAGAAGGAGACTGAGCACGAAGCGCTCGAGGATGAGGGCAAGCAGCGGAAAACGCTGCCGGAACCTGAGGCCGGGCAAGATGCTTGGGGCAGGATTGGTCATGGCGAGGACCTCGCGCTAAAACGTCGGGAGGACCGCGGGGTTTCATCCCACGGTCCCGGCTTCGTTGGAGATCGGAGGGGCAAACGCCCCCTTGCCATCAGGCGTCCAGCCAGACGCGGGTCGCGACGTAGCCGTTCGACATGTCGTTGCCGATGTCGTGGACATAGCCCTTCACCTGCTTGGTGGAGGCGTTCACGAAGTCGTTGAACATCGGCAGGATCACGCCGCCCTCGTCACGCACCGTCATCGCCATGGTGCGATACATGTCCTTGCGCTTGGCTTCATCAAGCTCTGAGCGAGCCTGCAGCAGCAGCTTGTCGAAGTCGGGACGCTTGAACCTGGTGTCGTTCCAGTCCGCCGTCGAGAGATAGGCGGTGGAATACATCTGGTCCTGGGTCGGGCGGCCGCCCCAGTAGGAGGTCGAGAAGGGCTGTACGTTCCAGACGTTGGTCCAGTAACCGTCGCCCGGTTCGCGCTTGACCTCGATTTCGATGCCGGCCTTCTTGCAGCTTTCCTGATAGAGAACGGCCGCATCGACGGCGCCGGGGAAGGCGACTTCGGAGGTTCGCAGGAGGACCGAGCCGCTATGGCCCGACTTCTTGTAGTGGAAGGCGGCCTTGTCGGGATCGTAGGCGCGCTGCTCGATGCCTTCGGGGAACAATGCATAGGTCCTGTTGATCGGGAAGTCGTTGCCGACCTTGCCGTAACCGCCGAGGATTTTCTGCACCATGGTCTCGCGATCCATGGCGTATTTGAGAGCCAGGCGCAGGTCGTTGTTGTCGAACGGCGCCTTGTCGCAGTGCATGATGAAGACGTAGTGACCGCGGCCGGCGGTCGAGAGGATCTCGACGTTCGGGGCGCGCTTCAGCAGATTGACGGTCTTCGGGTCGACACGGTTGATGTAGTGCACCTGGCCGGACGACAATGCCGCGATGCGGGCGGTCGCATCGTTCATGCCGATGATTTCGATCGAATCGACATAACCTCGGTCGGAGCGCCAGTCGTCCTTGTTCTTTTCGAAGGTGGCGCGGACGCCGGGCTCGAAGCTCGTCATCTTGTAGGGGCCGGTGCCGATCGAGGCGAGAGGATCGTCAACGCCGCCATTCGGTTGGATGACCAGATGGTAGTCCGACAACAGCAGCGGCATGTCGGCATTGCCTTCACTGAGCGTCAGCACCAGATCGCCGCCATCGGCCTTGATCTCCTTGATCGAGCCGAGAACGCCGAGCGCACCGGATTCCGACTTCGCATCTGTATGACGCTTCAGCGTCGCAACGACGTCGTCGATCGTCAGTTCCTTGCCATTGTGGAACTTGACGCCCTTGCGGATCTTGAAGGTCCAGGTCGCCGCATCCTTTGACGGCTCCCAGGATTCGGCGAGCGCCGGCACGGCAGCACCCGTCAGCGGATCGGATTCGACCAGCATGTCACCCCAGCAGCGGCCGATGCAGAACATCACCTGCGACAGGAATTTTGCCGGATCGTTGGAATCGGTGGCCGCACCTCCTTCGAGGCCGAGCTTCAGGTGGCCGCCGCGCTTCGGTTCGGCGGCTTGCGCACTTTCGGTAAAGAGCTTGTCGGCGACGGTAAGTGTGATGCCCGCCGCCATAGCGCGTCCCATGAATTCGCGGCGGCTGAGCCCGCCAGCGGTGACACGGCTTGTGAGATATTTCGTATAGTCGTTCATTCCCCAGTTCCTTCTTTGTGGTGCGTTGACAGAACTTCCGGGCAGGTCCGCAGGCGGTTTCCTCTCCACCTCCGGTGCCCGCATCATGCGGGAAAACAGTGCGGTTGCTGCCGCCTGGTTATTTTCCTTTCCAAATGGGGCTTCGCTTCTCGGCGAAGGCCCGTGCGCCTTCCAATTGGTCCTCGCTCGAATAGAGTCTGTCGACCGTCGCAAACTGCCGCTTGGTGACCTTGTTCATGGCAGTCTGGAACGTCGAACCCTCCGCTTCGCGCACGATTTCCTTGATGGCCGCATAGACGAGCGGCGGCCCGCTCTCCAGCAACCGGGCAAGCTCCCATGCTCTCTCCATCAGCCGCTCGGCCGGCAGGACCTCGTTGACGAAACCCCAGCGATGCGCCTCGTGAACGTCGAGCCAGCGCCCGGTCAAAAGCATGTCCATGGCGATGTGGTAGGGGATGCGTTTCGGCAACTTGATGGAAGCCGCATCGGCAACCGTGCCCGAGCGGATTTCCGGCAGGGCAAAGGTCGCATGTTCGGCGGCGAGGATCAGGTCGGTCGACAGCGCGATCTCCAGACCGCCGCCGCAACAGATACCGTTGATCGCTGAGATGACCGGCTTGTTGAGGTCGCGCAGTTCCTGCAGCCCACCGAAGCCGCCGACGCCGTAATCTCCGTCGACCGCATCGCCTGATGCCGCCGCCTTGAGATCCCATCCGGCGCAGAAAAACTTCTCGCCTGTGCCTGACACAATGGCGACACGCAATGCCGGATCGTCGCGGAAATCTCGGAAAATCAACCCCAGGGCACGGCTGGTCGCAAGATCGATGGCATTCGCCTTCGGCCGGTCGATGACGACTTCGAGTACTCCGCCGTCATGTCGTGTGCGAATGTGGTCGCTCAACCTATGCTACCTCCTTCGCCTGATAAGCGCATCGACTGCGGCAACGCCAAGCCCTTCGGGAAGAACCATCAACGGATTAATGTCCAGTTCCTCCAGACATGCCGCGTTCCTTACGACATAATCTGCCGCTGCTGAGATAGCGCCGACAGCGGCCTCGAGGTCGCCTTTTGGCCGCCCGCGATAGCCATAGATCAGTTTTGCAAGTTTGAGACGCGAAATCGCTGCGTGAATGTCAGTTTTCGTCGCCGGAAGGGGCAGGACGATGGAATCTTCAAGCAATTCAACGAAGATTCCGCCTGCTCCAAGCGTGAGCGACAATCCGAAGACAGGGTCGCGGATGGCGCCGACAATGAGCTCGGCAACCGGCGGATCAACCATTTTCTCGACGAGATAACCGGCATTCGGCGGCATTGCCGCCGCCGCATTCGACACCGCCTTAGTATCCTTTAGGTTGAGTTCGACGGCTCCGGCCTCGGTCTTGTGTGCGATGCCGAGCGCTTTCAGCACGACGGGAAAGCCGAGCCGCTCAGCCTGCTCGGCCGCTTCACCGGGAGAGGAGGCCAACAGGCCTTGCGGAACCGGAAGACCGAAGGCGGCCAGCTCTGCCTTCGCATCGGCTTCCGTCAACGTCTCGATCTCGCCATCCATAAAGGACACATCGAGCAGCGGCAGGGGAGGCGGGCGATCCCACGCCTGGCCGATGCCGGCGGCAACTTCCGCTGCCGTGATGGTCTCGTCGATACCGCAGAAGGCGATGATGTCATTTGCCATCAGCCGATCGGCGATAGGCTCCGGCATGTTTTCCGGAAGGGTTGCCAGAAGGCCGGCCAGCGCACCGGTTGCGGCGGCGGCCGTCATGACCGCATCTGCGGTCATCGCCCATTCGGACGCATCGCAGCGGTCACCGCGGGGGAAGTCGAGGACGACGAGATTGAGGGCATAGCCGCCTTCGAACATGGCGCAGAAGGCTTCAGTTTGGCGTGCAAGATCACCCCACACGAAGGTGTGGTAATCGAGCGGATTGGAAAGAGTCACCATCTCGCCGAGGACCTGCCGCAGCCGTGGCAATTGTTGCGGCTGCAGCGCCGGGAATTCCACATTGCGACCGACGGCGGCATCCGCCATCAGCGAGGCCTCGCCACCGGAACAGCTCATCGACGAGATCGAATGACTTGCGAGCGGACCGGCGACATGCAACAGCTTCAGGGTTTCGAGGAGCGCCGGCAAGGTCTGGACACGGCCAATACCGAGGCGGGCGAGCACGGCATCCGCGACCGCATCGCTGCCGGCAAGCGAGGAGGTATGCGACACCGCCGCGCGTTGTGCCTGCTCCGATCTGCCGACCTTCAGCACGACGACCGGCTTTCTCGACTGCCGGGCAAGGGCGGCCAGGCGTTCGAGTGCAGCGAGATCGCCGAAACCTTCGACATGAAGGCCGACTGCCGTGACACGCGGGTCGTCGATCAGTGCGCAGGCGACATCGGCAAGCGATGTCTGTGCCTGGTTGCCGGCCGTGACCACATAGGCGATCGGCAAGCCGCGGGTCTGCATGGTCAGGTTGATGGCGATATTGGAGGACTGCGTGAGGATCGCGACGCCACCTTCGATACGCTGCATACCGTGCTGATCGGGCCAGAGCAGCGCACCGTCGAGACCGTTGATCAGCCCATAGCAATTCGGCCCGAGGATCGGCATGTCGCCGGCTGCCTCCAGCAGGGCCTGCTGCAGCTCGGCGCCGTCCCCGAGTTCCGCCGTCGCCTCGCTGAAACCCGATGCATAACAGACCGCCCCACCGGCACCGGCCTCAGAAAGGCTGCGGACGATCTCGACGGTCAGCGTCCTATTGACGCCGACGAAGGCGGCATCCGGCGCCGAAGGCAGGTCGGATACTGAGCGATAACAGGACCGCCCGAGCACCTCGTCGAGTTTGGGATGGACGGGCCAGATCTCGCCGACAAAACCCATGCGGTCGCACTGCTCGATCACCCTGCGCGCCTCACGGCCGCCGAAGACGGCGATCGTTTGCGGTCTGAGCAGGCGGTCGAGCAGGCGAGGCGTCATCGGCTCACGCTCCCAAAGGTCGAAGCAGATCGCGGCTGATGATATGCCGCTGGATTTCAGAGGTGCCGTCCCAGATGCGCTCGACGCGCGCGTCGCGCCAGAAGCGGGCGAGCGGCAGGTCGTCCATCAGGCCCATGCCGCCGAAGATCTGGATCGCCTCGTCGGTGACCCGGGCCAGCATTTCGGAGGAGTAGAGCTTGGCCGAGGCGATCTGTCGATCTGCCGAGAGCCCGGCATCGAGCCGCCAGGCGGCGGCGAGCGTCAGCCAGTCGGCCGCGTCGATCTCGGTGATCATGTCGGCAAGCTTGAACGACACGCCCTGATTGGCGCCGATCGGCTTGCCGAACTGCTTGCGCTCGGCGGCATAGGGCAGCGTCATGTCGAAGACGCGCCGTGCCCGCCCGACACAGGTGGCGGCTACCGTCAACCGCGTGCCGTAGAGCCATTGATTGGCGATATCGAAGCCGCGATGTACCTCGCCCAGCACTTGGGCTTCGGGAATCCGGCAATCGTCGAAGCTGAGCGTTGAGTTGTGGTAGCCGCGATGCGAAACGGATTCGTAGCCCTTGAGGATTTCAAAGCCCGGCGTGCCGCGATCCACCAGGAAGGCTGTGATCTTCTTCTTGATGCCTTTCGGCGTTTCTTCCTCGCCCGTCGCGGCAAAGACGATGACGAAATCGGCGACATCGGCATGCGAGATGAAATGTTTCGTGCCGTTGAGGACGAAATCGCCGCCGTCGCGGCGGGCGGCGCATTTCATGCCGCGCATGTCAGACCCGGCGTCCGGTTCGGTGATCGCGAGCGCATCGATCTTCTCGCCGCGCACCGCGGGTAGGAGGTAGCGCTCTCGCTGCTCGCCCTCGCAGGCCATCAGGATGCCGGAGGGCCGGCCGAAGAAAACCGTCAGCCCCAGGGAGCCGCGCCCGAGCTCCCGCTCGACCAGAGTGAAGGTGACATGGTCGAGGCCGGCGCCGCCGACTTCTTCCGGGAAATTGCAGGCGTAGAAGCCGAGATCGATGCATTTGCGCCGGATCTCGTCTCCGAGCCCCAGCGGGACGATACCGCTGCGCTCGACCTCGTTCTCATGCGGATAGATTTCGGTCTCGACGAAGGCGCGGACCGTCTCGACGATCATTTCCTGTTCTTCGCTCAGTCCGAAATCCATGCCGATCCTCCTAGCGCTTCTGGCCGACGTGACGGCCGACACCTTCAGGCGCAGCCAAACTCGCATGCACTTCGGCGATCGCCTTGACCTTGTCGAGAATGACGGCCGGCGCCGGCGTGGCCTTGCCGGCCTTGCTGTCGACATGCAGCAACATGTGCTCCGCGGTTGCCAGAGCCTCGCCCGTCACCGTGTCATAGAGCGTGTGGAAGACGTGCAGCCGCTTGTCGTCGACATCAAGGATCCGGCAGGTCGAATGGATCGCCTGCCCGAGCTTCGCCTCGCCGAGATGGCGGATGTGGGTTTCCACCGTGTAGTAGCTGTGACCCGCCTCGACATAGGCGAGATCCACGCCGATGAGGCGTAGCAGCGCATCTGAGGTATCGCCGAAAACCTGCAGGTAGCGGTGTTCGGTCATATGGCCGTTATAGTCGACCCAGGCGGGGCCGACCTTCGTCTCGACGAGCCGCAGCGGCTTCGACGGGTCGAAAGACGTGGTCGCCCTGCCGCCTTGCGCCCAGAGCGATTGCTCGAAGTCCTTCAGCAGCTTGCCGGCGCCCCAGCCCTTGCCGTCGTGGCCGCCCTTGAGAGCCTGCAGGATGCCGACGAGATTTTCGTCGCGGATGCGTTCGAGCTCGCGGATCGACAGGCCGGCCGCCTGTTCGTCGGATTGCCGGCCGATCTTTTCGATCAGCGCATCGTCGAGATCGACGACATCGGTGAGCTTGGTCCAGGGCCAGGCAAGGCAGGGGCCGAACTGGGCGAGGAAGTGGCGCATCCCGGCCTCGCCGCCGGCAATGCGGTAGGTCTGGAACAGGCCCATCTGCGCCCAGCGCAGGCCGAAAGAGTAGCGGATGACGTCATCAAGCGTCTCGACGGTGCAGATATCGTCGTGGATCAGCCACAGGGCCTCGCGCCACAGAGCTTCGAGCAACCGGTCGCCGACGAAGGCCTCGATTTCCTTGGCGATGTGGACGCCCTTCATGCCGATCGGCGGCAAGCGTTCCATCGCTGCCTTGATGGTCGCAGCCGAAGTCTTCTCGCCGCCGACGATTTCGACGAGCGGCAGCAGATAGACGGGATTATAGGGATGGGCGACGAAGAGGCGCTCGGGATGCTTCATGTCGCGCTGCAGATCGGTCGGTAGCAGGCCTGACGTGGAAGAGCCGATCAGCGCGTCCGGCCGTGCCACGGCATCGATTTGCGTCAGCACGCCACGCTTGAGATCGAGCCTTTCCGGCACGCTCTCCTGAATCCAGTCGGCGCCGGTGACAGCTTTCTCCAGCGTGTCGCAGAAGGTCAGCCTGCCGCGCGGCGGCAGCGGTGCGCCGGTCAGCATGGCATAGGCTTTTTCGGCGTTGGCGATGACTTCGCCGACGATGCGGCTTGCTTCCGGATGCGGATCGAACACGTTCACGTCGATGCCGGCCAGCAGAAAACGCGCGATCCATCCGCCGCCGATGACGCCGCCGCCGATGCATGCTGCCTTGTTGATCCCTGTCATGCCGTCCTCAGCGCTTCGTCAGTTTGAGTTTCTTGCGGACGTCTTCCGGACCGATGATCCGGGCGCCCATGCCTTCGACCACTTGCACGGCCTTTTCGACGAGCTCAGCATTGGTGGCGAGCTGGCCCTTGCCGACAAAGAGGTTGTCCTCCAGGCCGACGCGCACGTTGCCGCCGGCGAGAACGGCTGCCGCCGGATAGGCCATGGCGTTGCGGCCGATCGAAAAGGCTGAGAAGGTCCAGCTCTCAGGCACGTTGTTGACCATCGCCATGAAGGTGTTGAGATCGTCGGGCGCGCCCCACGGAATGCCCATGCAGAGCTGGATCAGCACCGGGTCTTCGATCAGACCTTCCTCGGCAAGCTGCTTGGCAAACCAGAGATGGCCGGTGTCGAAGGCCTCGATCTCGGGGCGGACGCCGAGATCGGTCATCTTCTTCGCCATCGCCCGCAGCATGGCCGGCGTGTTGGTCATGACATAGTCGCCGAGGTTGAAGTTCATCGTGCCGCAGTCGAGCGTGCAGATCTCGGGCAGGCATTCGGCGACATGACTGACGCGCTCGGTGGCGCCCGCCATGTCCGTTCCCTTCGGATTGAGGGGAAGGGGACTCTCGACATCCCCGAAGATCAGATCCCCGCCCATGCCGGCGGTGAGATTGAGGACGACGTCGACATCCGCCGAGCGGATGCGGTCGGTGACTTCCCTGTAGAGATCGTTACGGCGGCTGGCGGCACCCGTTTCCGGATCGCGGACATGGCAGTGAACGACCGCAGCACCGGCCTTTGCCGCGTCGATGGCGGAATCGGCGATCTGCTTGGGAGTGATCGGCACGTGGCTGGATCTGGAAACCGTGTCGCCGGCGCCGGTGACGGCGCAGGTGATGAAGACATCGCGGTTCATCGCAAGAGGCATGTTTTTGTTCTCCCTCGTCTTATCCGCATTACGCGACAGGATGGATGGCGATGCGTTGCAATTTCGGAAGCAATCGATACATTATCGGAGCTCACAGGAGGGGATCTTGCTGCAGCGATCGACGGAACGGCTCGATATCGACCTTCTCGTCCTGCCGGACGCGAACCTGATCCTGATCGCCTCGGTCATCGAGCCGCTGCGTGGCGCCAATCGCATTTCCGGCAGCGAACTCTATCGCTGGCGGCTGCTGACGCCGGACGGAGCGCCGGTTCTGACCACCAGCAATATTGCCGTGCCCGCGCAAGGCACTTTCATGGCGACGACCGAGGATGCGCCGCTGTTCGTGCTGGCCAGCTACAACTGGCGCCGAAGTGCTACGCCGGCGCTAAAGATGCAGCTCTCCCAGGCCGCCCGCTATCGCACGGTGATTGCCGGCATCGAGTCCGGCACCTGGCTGCTGGCCGAAGCCAGCCTGCTCGACGGACTGCCGGCGACTGTCCACTGGGAGGACTACGAGGATTTTGCGCTGGCTTATCCTGAGGTGCGAGCCGTCAAGGATCGTTTCGTCATCGACGGCAAACGGCTGACGACCTCGGGTTCGCTTCCGACCGTCGACCTGATGCTGGAGGTGATCCGACGAAGGCAGGGTTATTCCCTGGCGCTGGAGGTCAGCCGGCTGTTCCGTTACGAGCAGCCTTCCTTTCATGCCGATGAGCCGCTTTCCGCAGCCTCAGCCGGGTTGCGCATGCACGATCCCCGCGTGACGCAGGCAGTACGGCTGATGGAGGAGCATATCGAGCAGCCTCTGGTCCTGGCACGGCTCGCCCGCCGGGTGGGAATCAGCGCCCGGCATCTGCAGGATCTCTTCCAGCAGAGCATCGGCGCGCCGCCGCATGTGCACTATCTGGCGCTGCGCCTGAATGCGGCGCGCCGCAAGGTGATCGAGACGACAGCATCTTTCGCCGACATCGCCGCCGCGACCGGCTTCAACTCGGCGTCGGCCTTTGCGAGAAGCTACCGGGCGAGTTTTTCCGAGAGCCCGTCGGACACCCGGCGCCGCTTGCGCCGCCGCATCACGTCATCGGAGATGCTGGTATAGGCTGGAACGCGTCCCGTATCATCTCAGCAAGTTCCCGAACGGCCTCGCTGGAACGGTAGGTGCTTCGGCGGAGCACGACCTTGGAGGAATCGACCGGCGGGAAACCGTCTTCGGCGGTCAGCTCCCGGCAGCCGGGCGGTATATTGCTGCGGGAAAGCGTAGTCACGGCAAGGCCGGCAATCACGGCATTCTTCAGCCCCGAGCCGGTATCGGCGATGAAGGCGATCCTGTAATTGCGGCCGATCTGCTCCAGCGACCGGAGCGCAAAATCGCGCGACCAGGTGGAGTTGCGATAGGTCGCAATCGGCAGGGGATTGATGTCGTGCAGCCGGTGGACCATCGACGTCACCCAGACTGTGGGATCAATGCAGATGACCTCGCCTTTCGTCTCATCGCTCCAATCGAAAACGACGGCCAGATCGAGTTCGCCCCGCTCGAGGGCGGCCAGGTTGCGGACGGTATAATCGCAGGACACGGTCACCTCGACGGCCGGGTGGCGTACGGCGAAAGCCGCGAGCGCCGCCGGCAGTACCGTCTGGCTGTATTCCTCGGGAATTCCGATACGCACCGGTCCATCCAGCGGTTTGCTGCGGATCGTCGCGGCGGCCTCGTTCAAAAGGTCGATGATCCTGCGGGCGTAGGGCACCAGCTGTATGCCTTGGCGTGTGAGCAGCACGCCGCGGGCGCCGCGCTCGAACAGCGTTTCCCCGATCGTCTGCTCCAGCCTCTTGATCTGGCTGCTGACGGCCGACTGCGTCCGCCCGATGCGCTGAGCGGCCGCGGAGAAGTTCGACGTCTCGGCGACGACAAGAAAGGTTCTCAGCAGGTCGCTCTCAATCGGCTCGTGCATGTCCAGCCATAGAAAAAATCGATGATAGCTATCTCTACTATTCGTTTGTCTGATGTCAATTCTGGGCGCACAAATGGCCCGCGTTCGACTTCCTTCTTTGAGAATATCTGCGTGACAATTGAAAATCCGGCCAGACGCCTCGCAGGCAGCGAGCATGAGAAGGGTGTGCTTCTCATCGTTGCCGCGACACTTGCCTGGAGCGCGAGCGGCGTCTATTCGCGTCTCCTGACGACCGACGTATGGACGGCGATCGCCTGGCGATCGTTGTTCGGTGGCCTGTTCCTGCTGATCCCCTGCCTTTTCCTCGAAGGGGGTATTTCACGGCAGCAATGGCGTTCCATCTTCCATCCGTCCAGCCTTGCGATGATCGCCTGCCAGACCTTCAGTCAGGGCTGCTTCATCGGGGCGCTTTACATGACCACCGTCGCCAACGTGACGATGATCTATGCGACCGCGCCCTTTATCGCAGCGTTGTTCGGCTGGCTCATCCTCAGGGAGAGGGTTGCCAGGCGGACGCTGATTGCCGGCGGCATCTCGCTCCTCGGCGTCGCGGTTATCGTCGCCTCGTCGATCGGCGGCGGCACCGGATGGGGCGACCTGCTGGCACTCGGCATGACGGCGTCCTTCGCGCTCGTCATCATCATTCCGCGCATCAGTCCCGACGTGCCGAGCCTGCCGCCGACCGTGGTCAGCGCTTTCCTGACGCTTGCACTCTTCGCGCCGTTCGGTTCGGTCGGCTCGCTCGACCTGCACAACTGGGTCGTTCTCGCTGCCTTCGGCGCGACCAATTTCTCCCTGGCGCTGGTGCTCTTCCTTGCCGGGGCGAAGCGGATGCCGCCGACCGAGGCGGCGCTGATCGGCACGATGGAAATCGTGCTCACGCCCTTCTGGGTCTGGCTGTTGTTTTCCGAAGAGCCGCCCGTCGCCACTTTTTTCGGCGGCGCGATCATCCTCGGCGCGGTGATCTGGCACACAGCCATCGACGTCAGCCGCAGCCGGCGACCGCATCGCGCCTAAAGCCTTTAGGCGGCGATCAATCTTCCGGGACGATCCGGAAAACCGCCGTATTCGCGGGATCAATTATTTCCCCTGCGCAGCGAGCCATGGCGACTTTGCCGACTGTCGTCTTTGAGTTGCACCCATGTCGTTTTCTTGATCGCTGTTTTCCGTCAGGCATGGTTTGCTTGTGGTGTTCAAGGCGCTATCTCGCAAACCGGCGAAATGGACCATCGGCAAGCCGGTCGACGCCGGCGCTGCCCCGCAGCGGTAGAAGAACTGAAATCCTCAAGGAAATCGCCGGATGGACATCCGGAAAGATATCGAGATGGATCGAAAGGAGATTCTGGAGCTGGAAACCAGCTCTTGGCAGAGCAAATCGACGGATTGCAGGCAGACGAGCACGAGCGGAACGACCGAAAGCCATGGCGTTTACTCCTCTTCTCCATTCAATCTGTCCCTTTTGCAAAATCCGAATATCGCCCGATGCGGCGGTATCCTCGTGTTGTGGACACCGGGCTGCAGAGGAGGCAGGCCGGAGGGAAGGTTGCCATCGGCTGCATCGGTTGCAGATCGAGGCATTCAAACAAGTGGGAGGAATTCATGAGCAAAAATAGAGGCGTCGTCTATCTCCGGCCGGGCAAGGTTGAAGTTCGCGACATCGACGACCCGAAGCTGGAAGCGCCCGACGGCCGCCGGATCGAACACGGCGTCATTCTGAAAGTGATTTCTACCAATATCTGCGGCTCCGATCAGCACATGGTCCGCGGCCGCACGACGGCGATGCCGGGCCTGGTCCTTGGTCATGAAATCACCGGCGAGATCATCGAGAAAGGCATCGATGTCGAGATGCTCGAAATCGGCGATATCGTCTCAGTGCCTTTCAATGTCGCCTGCGGCCGCTGCCGCTGCTGCAAGTCTCAGGATACCGGTGTCTGCCTGACGGTAAATCCGGCCCGCGCCGGTGGCGCCTACGGTTATGTCGACATGGGCGGCTGGATCGGCGGACAGGCGCGCTACGTCACCATTCCCTACGCAGATTTCAACCTGCTGAAAATCCCTGATCGGGACAAGGCAATGGCAAAGATCCGGGATCTCACCATGCTCTCCGACATTCTGCCCACCGGCTTCCATGGTGCAGTACGTGCGGGCGTTGGCGTCGGCTCGACCGTCTACGTCGCAGGCGCCGGCCCGGTCGGCCTTGCGGCTGCGGCTTCGGCTCGCATTCTTGGCGCTGCAGTCGTGATGATCGGCGATTTCAATCAGGACCGTCTGGCGCATGCGGCAAAGGTCGGTTTCGAACCGATCGACTTGTCGAAGAGTGACCGTCTTGGCGACATGATCGCGCAGGTCGTCGGCACCAACGAAGTGGACAGCGCCATCGATGCGGTCGGCTTCGAGGCCCGCGGCCACTCGGGCGGGGAACAGCCGGCGATCGTGCTCAATCAGATGATGGAGATTACCCGTGCCGCCGGTTCGATCGGTATTCCCGGCCTCTACGTCACCGAGGATCCGGGCGCCGTCGACAATGCCGCCAAACACGGCAATCTCTCGCTCCGCTTCGGCCTCGGATGGGCCAAGGCGCAGTCCTTCCACACCGGCCAGACTCCGGTGATCAAATACAATCGTCAACTCATGCAGGCGATCCTCCACGACCGGCTGCCAATTGCCGATATCGTCAACGCCAAGGTCATCCCGCTCGACGATGCCGCCAATGGATATGAGAGCTTCGACCAGGGAGCGGCGACGAAATATGTCCTCGATCCGCATGGCGAGGTGGCGAAAGCCGCATAGCGCTTATGACTGCAGACATAGGAATGGCCGGGCGAAAACCCGGCCATTCCACATTTCTCCAAAATTGGCCGGCGAACTACTGGATGCTGAACGGGAAATATTTTGCGTTGATCATGTCGTAGGTCCCGTCCGCCTGGATGCTCTTCAAAGCTTCGTTCAAGCGCGTCAGACGCTCCTTGTCATCCAGGCGCAGCGCTATACCGGCGCCTTCGCCAAAATAGGTGACGTCGACCAGATCCGGCCCCTTGAACTCACAGCAGCTTCCCGCCTTGGTGTTGGCAATCCAATCGTAGATGGCCAGTTTATCCTCGAGGATAATGTCTACGCTCCCATCCGCCAGACCCTTGTACAATTCCGGCGATGACCGAAACACCGTCTTTTTCATTTCCGGATAAAGATGGTTGGCATAGGATTCCTGCGCGGTCGACGACGTCACCCCAAGAATTTTGTCGCTGAGGGCGGCGGGGCTGACATCGCTGATCGACGAGTCCTTCCGGGCGATGAACACCGACGGGCTGTTGTAGTATTTTCCAGTGAAGGCAACCTTTTGACGCCGCTCAAGGCTCATCGACATGGATGAGATAATCGCGTCGTATTTGTCGGCAACGAGATCGGGGATGATGTCGTCCCACTTCTCGATGATGAATTGGCATTCGAACTTGCCGACCTCGCACAGCGCATTGGCAATATCGATATCAAAGCCCTGAAGCTTGTTGTTTGCATCGAGATAGTTGAAGGGCGGAAATGCACCTTCGACGGCAATTCTCATCGGCATGCGATCCTGCGCAGCCACCTCGAGCGGCGCGGCCGCCGCCAAAAAGACGCCGATCCCGCCCGCCATCAGCGCTCCGCGCAGTATAGTCTGAATGGATATGCGCAACATCGTCGGGAGCTCCTTGGGGCATAGTCGATCTCGCACCATAGTGGGCCGGAGCTTTTAATTCTACGTGAACGCTTCTTTGTTAGCGTCGACGAATGCGCCCGTGTCGTGGTGTTCAGGGGTCTAGGCTTGCAGATCGTTCTTCCTTCCAGCTCCAATACGTTTCAGCAATCCTGGATTGCTTCGGGAAGAATTCTGTTTCTGATTGCTGTCAGCGGGCTTGGAGCGATCGGGCTTGTCGTACTCTCGGCGCTCTGGGCAGGAACCGAAAGCGATGCTGCCGCCCTCGATCGACAGCGCCAGCTTGTGAATGCCCGCCTGCTGGAGCAGGTCGATCAAGTCGCGCATGTTATCGGCCAGTTCGGCAACGGCTATCTCACGCGTGTTTATCCGGCGGCCCGGTCAAGCGGAGGTTCCTCCAGCCTCGATGCGGTTCTGACGGCGGCGGCCGGGAGTGCGATCAGCCAGACCACAATGTCCGCCTTCGGCTACGATCAGGCTTTTGTCGTCGACGAGAAGGCGCAACTGCTGATGCTGGCGGACGCCCAAACGGAAAAGCGTTACCGTTGGATGAGGCCTCTCTTTCTGCCTCTGCTTCAGGATGCCCGCCTTGGGGTGAGACAAGGCACGGTTTCCAACGAACGAACGCCGTCCTCAATGGAAAGCCGCCTTGCGAGCCCAGGACGCTTCAACACTGCGCTCGCCAATCTGATGCGGCTGGAAGGTCGGCCGACGATCGTCGGCGTCGTCGCCATCAACGAACCCGATGAGGGGCAACGGCAGACGATGCGGCAATTCCTGATCGTCGTGCGGTTTATCGATGGTGCGGCGCTGGACGAATTGAGCCGGCAACAGGGTCTCAACGGCGCACGCTTCGCGCGAACGGCCGATGCCGACGAAAACGAAGTTGCGTTCCAGATTGACGCCACGGCGAACGGCGAACCGATCGGCTTCATCGTATGGCGGCCCGATCTTCCGGGCTCGAGGGTGATCGGCCGATTGATGCCGGCGCTTTCGATTGCCGCCTTGGTGATCGCGATCCTGTTCTCGGTCTTGCTGGTGCGCCTGCGAAGCAGTCTCGGCGAGTTGAAGAAAAGCGAGCTGCATGCAAGGCAGCTTGCCTTGCATGACGTACTGACCGACCTTCCCAACCGCGCTTTGTTCGCCATGAGGTTCGACGAGTGCCTGGCCGAGACGCAGAACTCGACCGAGCGCTCGGCGGTCGCACTTCTCGACCTCGATCGCTTCAAAGCGGTGAACGACACGTTCGGTCATGCCGCCGGCGATGAACTCATCAGGATGGCTGCGGAGCGGATCCGCTCCCTGCTTCGTCCGGGCGATACGCTTGCCCGACTCGGAGGCGATGAATTTGCCCTGCTTCTCCGGGACATCAAAGACCATGACCACGTTTTGCCGGCAATATGCGAAGCGATCGTTGCCGAACTCGGCAAACCCTTCCCGCTCTTGAGCGGCGAGGCGGTCGCGCGCGTCGGCGGCTCGATCGGCGTGACCGTCGTGCCGGATGCGGGGCGGAATGCCGATGACATCATGCGCTACGCCGACGTCGCGCTTTACCAGGCAAAGATGGGGGGCAGAGGCCAGTGGCGTCTCTATTCACCGTCCATGGACGGCGGCCGGAATGCGCGCGACATTCTCAAGAACGAATTGCGGGAAGTTCTGGCCAAAGGCATGGCCTCATCCGCTGATGGTCCACACTCCGATCCGATTGTAAACAGGCCGGATTTCGGGTCGCTCGAGGTCTATTACCAAACGGTCCATCGCCCTGAGGCCGGATACGCGGCGTCGGGCGCGGAGGCTCTGGTGCGTTGGCGTCACAGTCAGCGCGGTCTACTGACGCCCGCCAGCTTCATCCCCGTCGCCGAGGAGGGCGGCCTCATCGACGCGCTCGGTTTCTGGGTCTTGCGCGAAGCCTGCAGAGCTGCCTGCAAATGGCCGGAGGAGACATTCGTTGCGGTCAACGTGTCTCCTGCCCAGTTGAGAAGACCAAATTTTGCCGAGGAAGTCTTCGCCGTGCTTGAGGAGAGCGGCCTGAAGCCCTCCCGGCTCGAGCTCGAACTCACAGAATCCTCGCTCATCGAGGACAACTCGGACGTCTATACGGTGCTGAAGTCGCTGCGCAGCCGGGGTGTTCAGGTTTCGCTGGATGATTTCGGAACGGGCTTTTCATGCCTCAGCCATCTGCTGCGCTTCGATATCGACCGCATCAAGATCGATCGATCCTTCGTCTCGCAGCTCGGCACGAAAGCCAACGGGGCGGCAATCATCGGCGCCATCGTCGCGCTCAGCCGCAACCTCGGTATCTCGACGACGGCCGAAGGGGTCGAAACGGAATATCAACGCGACTTTCTGGCCGCCCTCGGCTGCACCGACCTCCAAGGGTACTTCTTCTCCAAACCGGTTCCTCTTGGCGACCTTGACAGTTTCGGGAAAGCTGAGAGCGCCACTGGGTTACTGACGACCGCCCGAGGCGCCGTCGCGTGAGCGGCGTCGGATCTTCCGAAGGTTAGGGGAACTTTCGCCCCGCGTCGCGGTTGACGCGCGAAGACCGAATGGAGGATGTGATGGGCGAGGTCGGGGAGTGGCGGCACCTTTGCGTCGACATGCAGCGGATGTTTGCCGAAGACACGCCGTGGCACGTTCCCTGGATGGCACGGATCTCTCCCCAGATCGCAGAGCTGGCCGGGCGGCACCCGTCGCGAACGATCTTTACCCGCTTTCTGCCGCCCGAGCGTGCAGATGACATGCCGGGGAAATGGCGGGATTATTACCGGAAATGGTGGATGATGACGGGCGAACATCTTCCCCGCGGCTTCATCGATCTCGCCCCATCGCTGGCATCACTGGTTCCGCCGGCAAGGCACTTCGACAAACGCACTTATTCGCCTTGGATTGACGGCTGCCTTCATCCGACCCTTCAGTCGGAGCGGGTCGATACGCTTGTGATAACGGGCGGTGAAACGGATGTCTGCGTGCTTGCCACGACGCTCGGCGCAATCGATCTCGGCTATCGGGTCATCGTGCTGAATGACGCCGTCTGCAGCGGCGCCGACGATACGCATGACGCGTCATTGGAACTTCTGCACGATCGGTTTTCCGTGCAGCTCGAACTCATGGACACCGAAGAGTTTTTCAGGTGCGTTGACTAGAACGCTTGGCGTGACGATGAAGGCTTCGCCGCAATACTGCTCATCGCCTCCACCGACAGTGGCAGCATGATGGGAGGCGTCGGTGGCGACGACCATAGGAGCGATAATCCATGCTCCCATCATTGCTAGGGTACGAATGACATGGTCTTGGCCCGTCCGGCCAATTGCCACAGATAACCGAGAGGTCGGCCTTAGCGCCTGCCGATCGATGGGCTAAACACCATGAGGCTCAGGACCTCAAAGAGCACTTGTGCTGCGGCGTGCGCCGTGTTGGTCGTTGCGTCATATTGCGGGGCAACTTCGACGACGTCACCACCCACTAGGTTTATCCCTTTCAGCCCGCGTATCAGTTCAAGGACTTCACGCGTTGTCAATCCACCGACCTCGGGCGTGCCTGTACCCGGCGCAAAGCTCGGATCGAGGCTGTCGACGTCGAAGGAAAGATAGGTCGGGCCGTCGCCGACGATGGATTTTGCCTTGGCAATGACGGCAGGAATCCCCATTCCGCTGATGTCCTCTGCGTGGATCACGGTCATCCCGGAGGCATAGGAGAATTCCCACAAATATTCTGCCGAACCACGGATGCCAATCTGGATCGTCCGTGTCGGATCGAGCACGCCGTCGAGCACCGCATTGCGGAACGGCCCACCGTGATGAAACTTCGTCTGATCGAAAGCGCCGCTTGTATCGCAATGAGCATCGATATGAATGAGGCCGACCGGTTGCTGCCGACCGATGGCCTTCAAAATCGGGTGGCTGATGGAATGATCGCCTCCGACGGAAAGCGGGGCAACGCCGGCATCGACGATCTGGCCGATGCGCTTTTCGATGTCGTCATGGCTGAGTTCCAGCCGGTAACGGCTTTGGAACGATATGTCGCCGATATCGGCGACCCGAAGATCGAAGACCGGCGCCGTGGCGAGAACGTGATTGTACGGGCCGATCCTTTCAATGGCGCGAAGTGCCCTCGGTCCGAAACGCGAGCCTGGGCGATTGGTGACGCCAAGATCCATGGGGATTCCGGTAATCGCAACCTGGAGATTGCCGAAATCCGGATCATCGGCCGCGACCTGCATGTAGGGTGCGCTGAGGAAGGTCGGCACTCCGGCGTATGGCGCCAGTCTCGTGCCGCTCTTGGAGATGATCTTCTCCGCTACTTTGCGAAACTTCTCGTCGAATATCTCGCCGCCATTGGCGTCTGCAAATTCTGCGCGCAGTTGTTCGAGCCGCGTTTTATCCCACACCATATGCATGCGTCTCCGCTTCAGGTCCGTCTCGTCAGACAAAGAGGTTGAGAAAACAATTGGTATCGTTGTAGCAATCGGTATCAAAGAGAAATCGATATGATCGCTGCAAAACCCAATTCCCTCGTTGCCCGCCTCTCTGCCCCGCCCATTCCTTCCGTCGTCGCCTGGAGCCGCGAATACAAGGGGGAAAAAGGGCCGCTCATCGATTTGTCGCAAGCCGTGCCTGGTTATCCCGCGCATCCGGAGATGCTTCGGCTTCTTGCCGAGGCGGCCGGACAACAGGCGATGACGGGCTACGGGCCGATCGAAGGCGAACCTCTGTTGCGCAAGGCCTACGCGGCTCATCTTGCGGAGCTTTACGGCGCCGACCTTTCCGCCGGCAATATCCACATTACCGCCGGCTGCAATCAGGCGTTCATGTGTACGGCGATCGCGCTTGCGGGCGCGGGCGATACGGTAGCGCTGACCAATCCCTTCTATTTCAACTACGACACGACGCTATCGATGCTTGGGATCGGGCGGCGATTGGTCGATTGCGACCCCGCCGGCGGCTTTCTTCCCGATCCGCGTTCGGCCGAGGCAGCACTTGCGTCCGGCGCGAAGATGCTTGCCGTCGTGACACCCAACAATCCCACAGGAGCCGTGTACCCACCAAGCCTGCTTCACGAGCTTTTCGTTCTCTGCCGGAAATATGGCGCCTGGCTGATCCTCGATGAAACCTATCGCGATTTCCTCGGCGAGGATGACGGACGGCCGCACTCACTCCTCTCCGAGCCGGGTTGGGAGGACACGCTCATTCTTCTCTACAGCTTTTCGAAATCCTTCTGCATTCCCGGTCATAGGCTGGGTGCAATCACGGCAGGTCCCAAACTCATCGCCGAGATCGCCAAGGTGATGGACAATATGCAGATCTGCGCGCCGCGTTCGGCGCAGGTCGCCGTTGCATCGGCGATCCCGGCGCTCGCCGATTGGCGGGCCGGCAATCGGCTGGAGATTGCCCGCCGGGCGGACGCTTTGAGGTTGGTCTTTTCCGGGCTGCCGAATTGGGAGATTGGAGCGATCGGCGCCTATTTCGCCTTTGTCCGCCATCCCCACGCCGATAAATCGTCTTCCGAGGTTGCCGAAAAACTCGCCAAGGACTCCGGCATCGTTTGTCTACCCGGCGCTTATTTCGGCGAGAACCAGGAGCGTTACCTCAGACTTGCCTTTGCCAATGCGGATGTCGCCTCGATTGGGCTATTGTCCGAGCGCCTTCGTTAGACCGTTTTGATCAACCTCCGTCGGAAGTTTATGAAAGCCGCCGCGCCAGTAAAGCAGCGGCCCTATACCCTGCCGGATTTCCATTGCGCAGACATGTCCGACCAAAACGGCATGGGAATTGTAGTGGAATGCGGTTTCGAGCTTGCAGTCCAGGACCGTCAGGGCGTTTTCAAGGACCGCCGCGCCGGTCTTGAGGCGATACCACCCCGCACCGCTGTAGCGTTCGGCGCCCTTTCGTCCATCAAGACCGGCAAAGGATTGCGCCACCTGCTGCTGGTCGGCAGCGAGCACGTTGACACAGAAGCAGCCGTACCGCTGCAGCACCGGCCATGAGGAAGACCCTCGGTTGACACTGACGATGACGGAAGGCAACTCCGCCGAAAGCGAGGAGACCGACGTTGCCGTGAAGCCGGTGCGGTGTTGCCCGTCGCCGACCGTGATCACGCTGACCGCACCCGCCAGATGCCGCATCGAAAGCTTGAAGTCCGCTTCGCTGATCAAAGCCTCGACACTCATCGCGCCGGCTCTTGCGTTTTGGCAAAGCGATTGACAGGCATCGAAAGACCGAGGTTTTCGCGCAGGGTCTTGCCCTCGTATTCCTCACGGAACAGGCCGCGGCGGCGAAGCTCCGGCAGGACAAGCCGCACGAAGTCGTCGAGACTGGACGGCAAGGTCGGGAACATCAGGATGAAGCCGTCGGCGGCTCGCGTTTCGAACCATTCCTCCATGAAGTCGGCAATCTGGGCCGGCGTGCCCGTCATGCCATTTCCGGTATGCTTCTCGGCGTAGTGCCGCATGAGTTCGCCGACGGTGCGGCCGCTTCTGACGAAATCGACCAGCTCGTCGAACAGGGCGCGTGATCCCTTTGGCGCCGCCGGCAGCCGATCCATGGGGAAAGGCTTGTCGAGAGCGACGTCGCGCAAGTCCGCCTCGAGGAATTCAGAGAGCATCAGCCGACCGACATCCGGATGCATCTTGTCGATCAGATAATCCACCTTCGCCTTTGCCTCGGCTTCGGTTTCACCGACGTTGATCACGATGCCCGGCATGATTTTCAGGTCGTCCGGATCGCGCCCAAGGGCCGGCATCCGGCGCTTGACGTTTTCATAGAAGGCCCGGTTGCGGTCGATATTCGATGCGAGGCTGAAGACGATCTCCGCCGTGCGTGCCGCCATGTCCATTCCGGGCTCCGAACCGCCCGCCTGGGCGATGACAGGGCGGCCCTGGGGCGTTCGCGCAATGTTGAGCGGCCCGCGAACCTGGAAGTGTTTGCCTTTGTGATTGAGCGTGTGGTGTTTGTCCTTGTCGTAGTAGATGCCGTTTTCGCGGTCGAGAAGCAGCGCACCGTCCTCGAAGCTGTCCCAGAGCCCGAACACGACATCGACGAATTCGTTGCCACGTTCGTAACGCAGCGCATGCGGGTCGAGCCCCTCGCGATTGAAGTTGTAGCCGGTTTCGTCGTGATCGGAGGTGACGACGTTCCAGCAGACGCGACCCTTGCTCAGATGGTCGATCGAGGCGAACAGGCGCGCGACATTGTATGGCTCGTAATAACTCGTCGATACCGTCGCCACGAGACCGAGATCATTGGTGGTGACCGCCAGAGCCGAAAGCAGCGACAGCGGTTCGAAACGATTCATCTTGGTCGGAATGCGGGCAAGCGCTTTCGGATCGCCGACGGCAGCGGCAGGAGAATCCGCCATGAACATGAAATCGAATTTGGCCGCCTCGGATCGTTTGGCGACATCGAGCAGATGAGCGAAGTCGTTGGCGCCGTTGACGTCGCTTGCCGGATGCAGCCAGGAGGCGGGATGAAAGCCAAACGTATAGACGAAAGTCCCGAGTTTCATCTTGTCGGTTCGCGCCATCGAGCTCTCCTGCTATGTCGGTCACGCCGCCAACGGTGGAGGGCGACTGCGCAAATTATCGCCAGGCGCAAATTTTCATCAATATCGCGTAGCTGAGTTCCGTTTTAGTTTTTCTAAAGTGTTGACTTACAGCGCCGCGCGTCTTTTCTGACGCGCAAAGGACGCTGTAACATTTTTGGATCGATGCATAATTTCTCAAATCGATTCCGATTTGAGAAATTATGCAGCAGGAGCCGATGCCGAAGCCTGCTGACGGGAAATGGTAATGAGCCAATCGCGGAATTCGCGCCCGTGGGGCTTCTGCAAGGCCGCACGGTCCCAGGCGAGAAAATAGCTTTCACGCAGTGCAATGCGCAGGTCGACGGGAATGACGAGCGTTTGCGCCGCAAGCTCATCTGATATCATCGACATCTGCGCGAGAACGATGCCGCGCTTGTTGACAGCTGCGTCAATCGCACTGCTCGATAGGGTGAAGGAAAGGCCGGGCGTCGACGCATCGAAGGAGACCCCGGCCTTGGCGGCAAACTCCGCCCAGCTGGGGTAGGGCGTGAAGTGCCGTTCCCACTCGACATGAAGGAGAGGCTGGTCGAAGAGATCGCGAGCCGCATGCGCGCGATCCTGCATCAGCGCAGGCGAGCAGGCAGGCACCACCCAATCGCGGAACAGTTCGGTATAATGTTCGTGCTGCAGCACGTCCGACCCGTAACTGACGCGGAAATCGACATCGTCGAAGCCGATCCGGGGCTCCTTGTCGCGTCCGATAATCCTCACTGGAACTTCGGGATGAAGCGCCTGCCAGTCGAAGATGCGCCTGCCGATCCATTTGTTGACGACGGAGGAAAGCGCACTGAGGACCAGTGCCGTCTCGTTGCGCGCCTTTTCCAACAGTTGCTGGGCGAGCGCAAATTGCTCGAACCCCTTCGATATCTCCTGATGGTAGAGCCGGCCCCAGGCGGTCAGCTCGACGGTTCGCCCGCTACGCTCCAGAAGCGAAATTCCAAGAAAGCTTTCGATCTTGCGAATCTGCTGGCTGATGGCCCCCGGAGAAACCCTTAGCTCCAGTGCCGCGGCCGTCACGCCGCCGCAGCGCCCCACCGCCTCGAAGGCTTGCAAACTTTTCAGCGGGATCGCCTTGAGGCGCTCATCGGTCACTTGCAGAACCTCTCGTGATTTGCGTCGAACTCAATTTGCTGCCGGATGAAACGTCCCCGCAAACTGGAACCGGTCGCCTGGATGGGTAAACTCGACATAGGTCACGGTGCGGCCGTTCTGCCAGGTCTGGCGGATGAGGCTAAGGCAGGCCTCGCCGCGTTCCGTCTGCAGGATCCGCGCCGTCGTGGTGTCGGCCGAGACGGCGCGAATGACATGTTTCGCCTTGGACCAGGGAACCTCGTCAAGCAGCCATTTGCCGGGCGGAATTGAAGCAAAGCTCTCCTCTCTCGCCCGTGGGACAGCATCGAGCATGATGATCCGCCGCTCGATGGCATTCGGTCTGCCATCGACGATATGCAGGCATTGAAGCCTGAGGATTTCCGCATCGGCAGGTTCCGACAGCTGCTGCGCCTCCGCCTCTCCAAGGCGCTCGATCTTGCGGGCGAGGATTTCGAAGCGGTGTTCGTGCCCGGCCAGTTCCGCTTCGGTGCTGATATCCTGGATATCCATCACCGTGCGGTCGATCTGGGGCGATGCGACAAACGAACCTGTCTTGCGCCGTCTGACGATCATGCCGCGCTCGGCGAGCGCCGACAGCGCCTTGCTGACGGTCATCCGCGAGCACCGATATTCCGCTGCGAGTTCGTGTTCGACGGGAATACGGTCACCGGGCCGCCAATCGCCGCTGATGATCTTCGCCTCGACATCGGTGAAAATACGTTGATAAATCGACACCAAGCCCGCACCTCATCCGGCGTCAGCGACCATAGATCCGGAACGGTTATGCCGGCGAGATCGACGCCATCCGGCACAAATTTTGCGTTCCTCGTCTTTTACATTGACACTCTAGGCCCGCCTATATCTATTTGTATAGTCAAAAGCGGAGCGTAGAAATCCGCGCAGAGGAAATCGAAGTCGGGAACCAAAACTCCTCCGCCGGGGGAATAAAACTGGAGAGATGATCATGAAGGCAAATTCACTGCTGAAGGGTCTGGTCGGCGCTGCGTTCCTGCTCGGAGCAGCCGTTTCCGCCCATGCAGCCGACACGCTGGCCGCCGTCAAAGCAGCCGGCACCCTCAAGGTTGGCACCGAAACGGCTTTCGCACCGTTCGACTATATCGATGCTGGTGAACATACCGGCTTGAACGTCGACCTCTTTGCCGAGATCGGCAAGGAACTCGGCGTCAAGATCGAGTGGGTGGCGCTTCCCTGGGACGGCGTCTTCCCCGCGCTCGAGGCCGGCAAGTTCGATGTCGTCGCAGGACCTGCAACGATCACCAAGAAGCGCATGGAGCGCTATCGCTTCACGCCGCCGATCGCCGAAGCGACGATTGCCATTCTGAAGAAGGCTGGCGACACGACGATCAGCAAGCCGGAAGATATTGCCGGCAAGACGATCGGCGTCGGCAAGGCAACTGCGCAGCTCGACCAGTTGAAGGAATTCTCCGCCACGCTGCCGACCAAGGTCGACGTGCGCGAATATCCAGCCTTTACCGAATCCTACGCCGATCTCGCCGCCGGCCGCATTGCCGGCGTTGCCAATTCGCTGCCGAATATCGCCTTCGTCGCCAGCCAGCGAAAGGGTACGTTCGAAGTCGTTCTGCCGCCATTCGGCAAGAAGTCCTATTTCGGCTTCATCGGCCTCAAGGATGCCGACCATGCACCCCTGATGGATGCGATCGATGCCGCGATGCTCAAGATCAAGGCAGACGGGCGTATGGCAGAGCTGCAGAAGAAGTGGTTTGGTGCATCTTTCGATACGCCTGATGCTGTCAAGGACCCGGCATTCTGATTAGCCGCCGGTGAAACGAACGCGCCCCGCCAGTGGTCGGGGCGCAATCTGCCGTGGGATCAGAGTTCACGGCCGCAGCGCCCAGGCAAACATCGCTCATGTCCATCAAGCTTTTCGAACTGCTTCTGCAAGCCTCGATCTACACGGTGACAATCAGCGTGGTGTCCATCCTGATCGGCTTTGCGATCGCGATCGTCATTTCCGCCATGCTGCTTTCACGGCAACGGCTTTTCGTGCTGCCGGCGCAGATTTTCATCAGTTTCTTTCGTGGTGCACCGCTGCTGGTCCAGCTGTTGCTGATCTATAATCTGCTGCCGGTGATCGGCATCAACGTGCCGAGCATCGTTGCGGCCGTCGTTGGCCTGTCCTTGTGTACTGCGGCCTATCAGGCTGAAAATCTGCGCGGTGGTTTTGCCAGCGTTCCCGCAGGCCTAGTCGAATCTGCCGAAATGGTTGGCATGACTCCCATTCAGATCTTCCGCCGCATCAGGGCGCCGATCGCCCTGCGCCTGACTTTCCAGGCGCTCGTCAATGAAGCGATCCTTATTCTGAAAGCGTCTTCGCTCGTCTCCGTCGTCGGAATCGTCGAGCTGACACGCATGGCTCAGGACCTTGCCGGCAGCACCTTCCTGCCGCTCGAGATTTTCGCTTCCGCGGGTCTGATCTATCTCGTCATCAATTGGATCGTTGCCCTTGCGGGCGGCCTGATCGAACGCTCCCTGCCAGGAGTGCCGCGATGACCTTCGATACCAATGTGATTTTCAACAACTTGCCGGAGATCCTCAACGGTGCGTGGGTCACCATCCTCATCTGGATCGTCACCACTCTTGCAGCTGCCGTATTGGGTTTCCTTGTCGCTGTCGCGCGACGTTTTGGCGGCGTGCTGCTGGACAGGGCGTTCGGCGTTGTCATCGCAGTGCTGCGCGGCACGCCCTTCCTGATTCAGATATTCCTCGTCTATTATGGCGGCCCCTTCGTCGGATTGTCGCTCGATCCGATCCCGGCCGGCATCGTCGGCCTTTCCATCTACGGTGCGGCTTATTTCAGTGAGATATTCCGCTCGGGCTTTGCCGCCGTCCCCAAGGGACATATCGAGGCCGGCCTGTGCGTTGGCCTGACACAAGGGCAGATCATCCGGCGCATATTGCTGCCGGAGATGACCATGCTGGTGTTGCCGCCTTCGGTCAACATGACGATCATCCTGATGAAGGAGACGGCCGTTCTGTCCATCATCACCGTGCCGGAGTTGACGGCGACACTCAGCGCTATCGGCTCGCAGCAATATGCTTTCGTCGAGGCGCTCTTCGTCCTTGCGCTATTTTATTGGGTACTGGTCGAAATCACCGGCTGGCTCGGCCATCTCGCCGAAACGAAACTCACCAGATTCAGGTTTTTCAACATATGAGCGTTCCTGCGATCGCAGTCAAAAATCTCGTCAAGACGTTCGGCGGTTCCACCGTGCTGCACGGCATCGACCTCGAAATCGAGCAGGGACAAGTTTCCTGTGTCATCGGCCCGTCGGGATCCGGCAAGAGTACGCTGCTGCGCTGCATGGCGTTTCTGGAGGAATCGACGAAGGGGACGATTGCCGTCAACGGCGAGGTGCTTGGCTTTGCGGAAAATACCAAGGGTGTCCGTGAGCGGGTGCCGGCGGCGGTGAACCGGCAGATTCGATCGCAGATCGGGATGGTCTTTCAACAGTTCAATCTCTGGCCGCATATGACGGCGCTCGGCAATGTCAGCGAGGCGCTGAAGACCGTTCACAAGATGAGCCGCAAGGATGCCGAGGAGCGGGCCATGGCCCAGCTCGTCAAGGTCGGCCTCGAGGGAAGGGCTGGGCACTATCCGTCGCAGCTCTCGGGAGGGCAGCAGCAGCGCGTCGCTATTGCCCGGGCGCTCGCCCTCAACCCGAAGATCATGCTGTTTGACGAGCCGACCTCGTCACTCGATCCCGAGCTGACCGGCGAGGTGCTCAACGTCATGCGCGATCTCGCCGCCGAGGGCATGACGATGGTCGTCGTCTCCCACGAGATCGGATTTGCAGCCACGGTCGGCCAGCAGATCATCTTTCTCGATCACGGCAAGGTGCTGTTCACCGGCCCGCCGCAGGACGTCTTCAAACGACCGAGAAACCCCCGGCTCGAACAATTCCTGGACACCTATATCGATCGCGGTGCCTCGATGCTGCTGTGACGTTCATGTCCTTCCGGATCGTCGGGCAGACCTCCAAGGCCGGTGTCGGCTTTACGCAATTTCCTCTTCAAGTATTTTCACGGGCCGGTCCCACTGGATGAGCACGACACAGCCGGTATCGCTCCAGACCGAGTGTTCGCTGCCCGGCGCATTGACGATATAACTGCCGCTGATGTAATCGCCCGTCTCGTCGGATTGAACGCCATCGAGCACCAGAATGGTCTCGAGCCCCTCGTGGCGATGACGGGGGACGGAGGCGCCGGGCTCATATTTCAGCAGCGCCACGCCCGGCTGATCGCCCTCGAAGGGGCGGATCCAGTGAATGGTGACGGCATCGCGGAAAGGGCCGAATTCCAGCTCGTTCCAGCCGCCTGACGTCAGGCGTTCGCGGGTCGTTTCAGGCATGGGCGATACTTTCCAGAATGTCGTCGACATGCGCCGTCCAGCCGACGATCGCGCCCTGGGCGCGGATCATGGCGATGGCTGCGGCTTTGAATTCGGGGAAATAGCTTTCCGTCGCCTCCTCGGCGAGCAGGCATTCATAGCCGCGGTCGTTTGCTTCGCGCATCGTCGTCTGCACGCAGACTTCGGTGGTGACACCGGCAAAGACGAGCTGACGAATGCCCTTCTCTTGCAACACGGTGCCGAGTTCGGTGGCGTAGAAAGCGCCCTTGCCGGGTTTTTCGATGACGACTTCGCCCTTCACAGGAGCGAGTTCCGGAAGGATTGCCGTGCCGGGTTCGCCCGAGATCAGGATGCGGCCCATCGGGCCTTCGTCACCGATCCTGAGCGAAGGATCGCCGCGATTGCGTTTGGCCGGCGGCAGGTCGGAAAGGTCCGGCCGGTGGCACTCCATCGTATGGATCACGGGCAGGCCGGCATTGCGGAAGCCCTCGATCAGGCGTTTGACATCAGGCACGATCCTGGTGATGCGGCTGACATCATTGCCGAGGCTTGCACCGAAGCCGCCGGGCTCGGCGAAATCGCGCTGCATGTCGATGACGATGAGGGCAAGTTCATCGTACTTCACCGGAAAGGCGAAAGGTTCGGCTTTGAGCTTCGCCATCAATGATGCCCCGCCATGTGGGCGCCGATCACGCCGATATCGGCCGAGAGCGCCGGTGTCTCGTAAACCAGCTTGCCTTCCGAAATGACCATGATGCGGTCGGACATCTCGAGCAGTTCGTCGAGGTCTTCGGAAAGCAGCAGCACGGCGGCGCCCAAATTGCGTGCCTTCATGATGCGGGCGCGGATTTCGGCGACCGCCGAGAAATCGAGACCGAAACAGGGGTTCGAGACGATCAGCAGATCGACCTCACCTGTCAGTTCGCGGGCGAGCACCGCCCGCTGCACGTTGCCGCCCGAAAGCGCTGCGATCGGCGAGGAGGAAGAGGCCGTCTTGACCTTGAAGTCGGAGATCAGCGCTGAGGCACGCTTCTTCATGCTGCCCTTGTTCAGCCAGATCGCGTCCTTGCCGTCCAGCTTCAAGTCGAAGGTGCGAAACGCAAGGTTTTCGCTCACGGTCATCTTGGGGGCGCAGGCATTCTGCAACGGCTCTTCGGGGATGAAACGCACCCTGTTCTTGCGGGTCTCATCGCGGGTAGCGCGGTAAGCCTCGCCATTGACCATGACCTGGCCGCTATCGGTCGGGCGCTGGCCGGCCAGAATTTCCGTCAGCTCCTTCTGGCCGTTGCCGGATATGCCGGCAATGCCGACGATCTCGCCGGAGCGGACCGTCAGCGCGTCGATCTCGATCGTCTTCAGGCCGGAGCGATCCGGAGCTTTCACCTGGGTTACAGTGAGCACGGATTTGGCCGCTTCCGCCACCGGCAGACGGCTGTCGAGCTCGGCGAGCTTGACGTCGCCGATCATCATCCCCGCCATCTCGGCGGTGGAGAGCTCGCCGACCTTGCCGGTACCGACCAGCTTGCCGCGCCGCAGGATCGAGACGGCATCAGCGAACTTCGTCACCTCGTGGAACTTGTGGGAGATCATCAGCACGGTGAGCTCGCCGCGCTCGGTCATCCCGCGCACAATGCCGAGCATCTCATCGGCTTCGGCCGGCGTCAGCACCGAGGTCGGCTCGTCGAGCACGAGGAAGGAGCGACCGAGATAGAGCTGCTTGACGATTTCGAGTTTCTGTTTTTCGCCGGCCGCAAGCTCGCTCACCGGCCTGTCGAGCGGGATCTTGAACGGCATGCGTTCCATGAAACCCGCCAGATCCTTGCGTTCCCTGGCCCAGTTGATCACCGCGGGTACTTCGGTACGGCTGATGACCAGGTTTTCAGCACCGGTGAGCGAGGGAACCAGTGTGAAATGCTGGTAGACCATGCCGAGCCCATAGGCCGCGGCATCCTTGGGTGAGGCCACCGCCACCTCGCGGCTGTCGACCGACAACGAGCCTGACGTTGCGTGATAGAAGCCCATGATGCATTTGACGAGTGTCGACTTGCCGGCGCCGTTTTCGCCGAGAAGCGCGTGAAAAGACCCGGCCGGAACGGCGATCGAGACGTTGTCGAGCGCGGTGAAGCTGCCGAAACGCATGGTCATATCGAGCGTCTCGATGCCGACGGCCTTGCCGGCTTGCGGAAGGGGCGTGTCGCGGACTGTGCTCACTTCATTGCTCCTTTTCGACGATGATGGCGACGGGACCGCCGCCGGACGGACCCTGGTGTTCGGCGCCGCCGGACACATACAGATCGGTAATGCCGAAGATGCCGGCGAGAACGCCGCCGACGAAGGCACGGGCATGGCGGGTGCCTGCAATATCCGAGTCATCGAGCATCGTGTGGCGCCTGCCGCCGATCCTGCCGGACGGGTCCGGCTCGGCCTTGGCGAGAACCGCCGCCAGCCGGCTGTTTTCCGGCAGGCGTTCGCGGGCTTTCCTGACGGAATGCGCGTCGATCGCATCCCGCATGACCGCGTGGTCGATCGACAGCGGACCGGACCATTTTGCGCTCATGCCGAGGACGATGATTTCGTGATCGGTGAGTTCGACCCCGGACGAGGTTGAGGCGCAGCGGGAAAAGAGATCGAAACGTGTGCAGATGTCGGCATCGTTGATCGATGTCGCATCTATCTCGCCGAGTGCCACGGCGACGCCGAGAGCCGAAGCGCCGCGCGAGAGGCCCATGGATTTCAGCGTGTCGTGGGTTACGACCGTCCTGCCTGCTGCCTCGGCCTCGGCAATCCGGCGCGAGGTGAGCAGCGGACACTTGATCTGCACGAAATGGACATCGGCGGGATCATCGATGCCGGCATCCCTCATCGCGGACTTCACGCCTTCGGCAACGAGCAGGATCTGTTCCCGGCGCCCGAGATGTTGGGGGGGCAGCGCGGCGGTACGCGACACACCAATGGCCAGCGCCCGTTCGCCCGGGGTTTCTACGGTTTCACGCGCAAAAACCGTCCAATGCGGCGAGAGCGCCCCCTCGGTGCCGCCGGACATGATGATCGAGACGCCGTCGACGCCATATCTACTGAACAATGTCTCGAAGCTGCGGGTGGCATAACCGCGGGTAAAATCATTGACGCAGCCGTTGCCTTCCGTCTTGCCGAGAACGGCGACGACGTCGTTCGCCTGAAGGCCGCTGGCAAAGAGCGCCTCGACGCCGGCAACGTCATCGGGGCCGTCGGCTGGCACGCGAAAGACATGGGCACGCAATGACGGCATCAGGGCAGCGCCTCGACTAGAGCCGCGGAATTGGAGACCGAGCCGAAGACGCCGCCCTGCATCTTCACCATCTTGATGGCGGCGAGGTGGTTTCCATAGTCGGTCGCACCGCAGCAGTCCTCCAGAAGCAGGCATTCGTAGCCGCGGTCGTTTGCCTCGCGCATCGTCGTCGAAACGCAGACATCGGTGGTGATTCCGGTGAGGATAATGTTCTCGATGCGCTTCTGGTTGAGGATGAGTTCGAGGTCGGTGGCGCAGAACGAACCCTTGCCGGGCTTGTCGATGATCGTCTCGCCTTCGATCGGGTAGAGTTCGGGGATGATGTCCCAGCCGGGTTCGCCACGCGTCAGGATTCGGCCGCAGGGGCCGGGATCGCCGATGCCGGCGCCGATCCGCTGCGAGCGCCAGCGTTTGTTGGCCGGCAGATCGGCGAGGTCCGGGCGGTGGCCCTCGCGGGTATGGATGATGTGGTAGCCCTTGGCGCGCATTGCCGCGAGTACCTTCTTGATCGGTTCGATCGGCGCCTGCACCAGCGACAGGTCGTAGCCCATATGGTCGACATAGCCGCCCTTGCCGCAGAAATCCGTCTGCATGTCGATGATGATGAGGGCGGTGTTATCAGGCCTCAGCGCGCCGTTATAGGGCCACGGATACGGATCGGCGTCGATAAAATGCCCGTTGGTTTCGACCATCGCGTCCATCATTCTCTCTCCTATTCCGCGGCAGGTTTGAGGGGTTCGCCGTAGCGGCGCATCGGCTTGTCAAATCCGCAGGACGTACCGTCCTTGACCTTTATCTCGTCTTCCCATGGCAGGCGGTATTTGCCGGCGACGAGGTCGTGCATGTAGGTGTAGGGTGCATCCTGGGCGCCGCCGGCGACGGCGACATAGCCGCGATGGCCGAACTGGTAGATATTGTTCTCCACCCCCCAGCCGAGCCGGGCCTCGCGCACCAGGTCAGGACGCACCTCGGCTGTGATGATCTCGTTGACGCGGCCGGAGGTGCCGTGGGCGATGATCGTGCCGTCGAAATTGCAGATCATGCCTTCACCCATGGAATCGAACGTGCCGTCCGAACCGCACATGCAGACATTCGCGGTAACCATCAGGTTGCAGAAGGCATTGGCCTGGTTGGTGAAGCGCCAGGCGTCGCGGATCGGCGCCGTGTAGCCGGCTGTGCGGATCATGATTTCGGCGCCCTTATAAGCGCATTCGCGCGCCATCTCCGGGAACATGCCGTCATGGCAGATAATCAGCGCAAGCTTGGCGCCCCGCGGGCCCTCGATGACAGGGATGCCAAGATCGCCGGGCTCCCACGGCTCGACGGGGATCCAGGGATGCATCTTGCGGTAATAGAGCTTCAACTCGCCCTGATCGTCGATGACAATGCCGGAATTGTAGGGCATGCCGCCAGGGTTCAGCTCCATGATCGAGAAGCAGCCCCAGATCCGATTGTCCCTGCAGGCCTGCCTGAAGGCCGCGACCTCCGGGCCGTCGAGCGTGCACATGATCTCCGGATTGATGTCCATGGAAAGGCCATGCAGCGCGTATTCGGGAAAGACGACGAGGTCCATGCCCGGCTGGTTGCGCCGCGCTTTGGCCACCAGATCGACGATCACCTGCGTCTGTTTTGCCAAGTCCGCTTTGGTGGCGGTCACCGGCAGCTGGAGCTGCACCAGGCCGATACCGACGCCGTGTTCGGATTTGTTGAGACCGCCAAGTCCGTTCATCGGAAGGCTCCGTTATTTCGTGAGCGACAGCGCACCCGGCGCACCGGCGAGCGAGCGGGTGGGCGAGGAGGTGGCGATCAGGATGACGAGGGTGAGCACGTAAGGCGCGGCGTAAAAGAGGTAGTAGCCTTGCGTGACGCCGACCGATTGCAGCGCCGGGCCGAGCGCGCCGGCACCGCCGAAAAGCAGGGCAGCGAGGAAGCAGCCGATCGGGTTCCAGCGGGCGAAGATGACGAGGGCCACCGCCATCAGGCCCTGGCCCGACGAAATGCCTTCGTTCCATGAGCCCGGATAGTAGAGCGAGAGATAGGCGCCGCCGATTGCCGCCAGCGAACCGCCCACTGCCGTCGCCAGCAAGCGAACCCGGTCCGGATGGATGCCCATGGCCCGGGCCGCGTCGGTGCTGTCGCCGACGACGCGCAGGATCAGGCCGATGCGGGTGTTCTTGAAGGCCCAGAACAGAAAGAGGGCAAGTGCCGCGCCGATGAAGAACAGCACGTTGATATTGAGCGCCGCCTGGATCTGCGGAGTGCTCGACCAGCCGCCGAGCGGGATCGAGGGCAGTTTCGGCGCCACCGGCTGGATGAAGGATTTGCCGAGGAAAAACGCCATGCCGAGACCGAACTGCATCATGGCAATGCCGATGGCGATGTCGTTGACCTTGGGGAATTTGCAGATCCAGCCGTGAATGAGGCCGAAGATCGCGCCCGCCACCATTGCGGCCAGCACGCCGAGGGTCGGGGAGCCAGTCATGACGGCCACCGCATAGGCCGTCATGGCGCCGAAGACGAGCGTGCCTTCGAGGCCAAGATTGATGCGGCCGGAGCGTTCGGTGATCGTCTCGCCGAGGCTGACGAAGATGAAGGGGGTGGAAACGCGGATGGCGCCGGCGAAGATCGCCAGCGGCACGCCCCAGATGCCGATGCCTGTCTCTTCCATCAGAGGCTCCTTTTCCAGAGGTCGGGATTGAAGATCTTGAAGCGGCCGTAGAAGGTCTCGCAGAAGAGAATGACGATGAAGAGCGTCCCCTGCAGCACCAGAACGGTCGCATCCGGCAGGCCCATGCGCCGCTGGATGAGGCCGCCCGAGGCGTCGATGCCACCGAGCAGGATCGCGACCGGAATGATCGCCAGCGGATTGTGCCTGGCGAGGAAAGCGACGAGGATACCGGTATAACCGTAGCCGGCGGCAAGCGAGGCGTTGGCACTTCCCTGCACCGCTGCCACTTCGATCATGCCCGCCAGACCGGCAAAGCTGCCTGCAAGCGCGGTAAATCCGGCAATCAGCCTGCCGACCGGCAGTCCCTGGATCTGCGCGGCGCGCACATTGCCGCCGGCGATGCGGGCGGCAAAACCATAGCTCGTCGCCTCGATCACGATCCAGGAGATCATGCAGGCGAGGATGCCGATGACGAGGCCCCAATGCACGTCCATGCCAGGAATATTGCCGAGCATGTATTCCGCCGGCAGCGGCCTGGTCGACGGCTTGTTGAGGCTTGCAGGATCGCGCAGCACCCCTTCGACGAACTGATTCATCAGGGCGATGGCGATATAGGAGAGCAGCAGCGACGAGATGGTTTCGTTGACGCCGCGATAGTGGCGCAGGAAACCGGCAAGGCCGATCCAGATGCCGCCGACCACCATGGCAGCGATTGCCATCAGAATGAGGGTGAGGAAAACAGGCGCGGTGCCGGCGAGCGGCAGAGCCATGGCTGCGGCGGCAACGCCGCCCAGCACGACCGCTCCTTCCCCGCCGATGATGACGAGGCCGAGACGGGCGGGCAGGGCGACGCAGAGTGCCGTCAGGAGAAGGGGTGCGGCACGACTTAAGCTGTTCTGCACCGAAAACCAGCTGCCGAAGCCGCCGGTATACATCAGTTGGAAGAGGGTGGCCGGCGACTTGCCGACCGCCAGGATGAAGAGGGAGAAGAGCGCAAGACCGATCAGGATGGCCGCAAGGCCGATGACGACAGGCTCGGCTCGCCGCGCGATCCATTCGAGGACGGGGCGCAGCGAAGCCGGTTTTTCCACGATGGCTATTGCGGGATCATTGGCCTCTATGGTCATGGCGCTTCTCCCTTCGCGGTTTACGCCGTGGACCCGACCACGCCCTCGACCAGATAATTCATGCTTTCGAGTTCGATCGCGTCTTCGGCGTAGCTCTTGTCGGCAGCCACGACGGTGTCGCCCTTATTGTCCTTCAACGGTCCCTTGAAGACCGAGAAGCCGCCCTTCATCATCTCCGCCTGCGTGGTTTCGAAGGCCTTGCGGCCCTCCGCGGACACGGCGGGGCCGAGCGCGCTCATCTTCACGAAGCCGTCCTTCAGGCCGCCGCGCACGAAGTTGCCGAGCTTTTCGCCGGCTTGCGCCTTCTTGACGAAGTCGCTGTAGACGTTACCCCAGGCCCATTCGGCGCCGGTAAGGTACTTTTCAGGAGCAAGCGGGCTCTGGTTGGCGTGATAGCCGCAGACGAAGGCGCCGCGGCCGGCGGCTGTCTCGACAACCACTTTGGGGCTGTCGACGTGGCAGGTGATGACGTCGGCGCCCTGGTCGACCAGCGCGTTAGTAGCCTCGGCCTCCTTGACGGCGAGCGACCATTCGCCGGTGAAGATCACCTGGCAGGTGATACCAGGATCGACCGTGCGCGCGCCGAGCAGGAAGGCGTTGATATTCTGTAGAACCTGCGGGATCGGCTTGGCGGCGACGAAGCCGATCTTCTTGCTCTTCGTCGCATGGCCGGCAGCGATGCCGTTCAGATACTGGCCCTGGAAGATATAGCCGAAATAGGAGCCCGTGTTGGCCGGGTTCTTGCCTTCCTGCCAGAGGCCGCCGCAGTGCCGGAACTGGATGTCGGGATGTTTGACGGCCACGGCCAGCATGTGTGGGTCGAAGTAGCCGAAGGAGGTCGGAAAGAGCAGGGTCGCGCCGTCCAGGTTGATCATGGATTCCATCGTCTTCTGGACGTCGACGGTTTCCGGCACATTCTCTTCTTCGACCAGCGTCACGCCCGGTAGCGCCTTGATAACGGCCGCACCTTCCGCATGCGCCTGGTTATAGCCGTAGTCGTCCTTGGGGCCGACATAGATGAAGCCGACGGTCAGCGCGGTTTGGGCTGCGGCGGAGGAGCCGATCAGGCCCGGCATGGCGCCGGCGAGCGCACCGGCAGCGGAAGCCTGGAGAAAATTGCGGCGGTTCATGGAAAGGAGTTTGGTCATCGGAATGCTCCTTGCGGCGCTGGGCCGGTTGTGAACAGGTACAGAAAAGTGCATGCAATGTACGTGCCAGAAATTAATCTATTGTTTTTTATAATTTATTCGTCGCGATAAGATTTGTGTATTGCAAAGTGCATGCAGATTGATCGAATCCTTGCACAGAAAGTAATCAATAGATATTTCTTGTTCATTGCTGCTGCGCAGTTGGCATAAAGTCGGATTGCCTGAGGTGCTCGTGCATCAGAAAGCGAAAATTTAACAATATCTTCGCCACTAGATTTGACTTATCGAGTCTCGAACCGCATCTGTATGCAGAATGTTGACGTGAGCAGATTCGTATCGTGAAGCAGACTAGGCGCAGAGAAGTGATCCGTACCGGAACCACCGTCGAACAGATGGTGCGAGCGATTGCCGACATGATCGTCACAGGTGAAATCCTGCCGGGCGCGAAGTTGGACGAGGTGTCGCTCGCCGTTCGTTTCGACGTTTCGCGCACGCCGGTACGCGAGGCTCTGCGTGAGTTGGGCGCTATGGGATTGATTGCACGCGAGCCGAACCGCAGTGCCGTCGTGACCAATGTCACCGAGGCTTATCTGCATTCGATGTTCGAAGCGATGGCCGAACTCGAAGCGATCTGCGCCAGGCTCTCGGCCGAGCGTATGACGGTCGACGAGCGGCGCGCGCTGGAGTTGGAGCATCGGGCATCGGTGAGGCTCGTGCACGCCGGCGCGGAAGAGGAATATTCGGCTCACAACACCGAATTCCATACCCGGCTTTATCGCGGCGCGCATAATGATCATGTCTTTGAGATGGTGACCCAGACACGGGCGCGGCTCGCGCCTTTTCGGCGGGCGCAGTTCCGTCTGCCCGGGCGCCTGGCAAAATCCTATGAGGAGCACGGCCGGATCGTGACCGCAATCATGCGCGCGGATGCCGCGGCCGCAGGGCAGGCGGCATATTCCCATGTGGAAATTGTCAGCGATGCTAGCGCGGTCTTTGCAACGCCCGGGGAGTAAAGAGGGCGCAACGCCTAAAATCAGGCGCTGCCGGACCCGCTACGAAGGCGAGAAAACCACGACCGGGCAAACGCCGAGGTTATTTCCCAGCCTCTACTCCGCCGCTTCGATGAAGCGGTGGCGTTCATAGAGGAACTTCAGCACGGCTTCACGGCATTTGAGATATGTCCGATCAGAGGCGAGTTCGATGCGATTGCGGGGACGGGACATGGTCACATCGAGCACTTCGCCGATGCGGGCCGCCGGGCCGTTGGTCATCATCACGATGCGATCGGACAGCAGCACCGCCTCATCGACATCATGGGTGATAATCACCATCGTGTTGCCGAGGCGAGCGTGGATCTCCATCACCGCGTCCTGCAGATGAGCGCGGGTCAGCGCATCGAGCGCGCCGAAGGGTTCGTCGAGCAGCAGGATCTTCGGTTCCATTGCAAGCGCGCGGGCAATGCCGACGCGCTGTTTCATGCCGCCTGAAATTTCCGAAGGCCGCTTATCCCTGGCATGCGCCATCTGCACGAGGTCGAGGTTGGCCATGACCCAGTCGTGCCGCTCGGCCTTGGTCTTCGTTCGGTTGAAGAGTTTGGAGACGGCGAGATTGACGTTCTCGTAGACCGTCAGCCAGGGCAGCAGCGAGTGGTTCTGGAAGACGACGGCACGCTCCGGACCAGGCCCGTTGACCTCACGGTTTTCAAGGAGCACGGCGCCTGCCGAAACCGGCGTCAGGCCGGCGATGAGGTTGAGCAGGGTGGACTTGCCGCAGCCCGAATGGCCGATGATCGAGACGAATTCGCCCGCGGAAATCGTCAGGTTGATGTCCTTCAGGACCTCAGCGCGCACGCCACCCCGATCGAAATGTTTGTCGATATGGTCGAGCTTCAGATAGGCGTTCATAGGTGCGTTCCTCAGTTAGCCATGGCGCCGCGGGTGATGAGTTTGCCGAGTGCGGCCACCAGCTTGTCGAGGGCGAAGCCGACGATGCCGATATAGGCGAGCGCGACGATGATGTCTGGAAGGCGCGACGAGTTCCATGCGTCCCAGATGAAGAAGCCGATGCCGACGCCGCCCGTCAGCATTTCGGCCGCGACGATGGCGAGCCAGGAGAGGCCGACGCCGATCCTGAGGCCGGTGAAGATGTAAGGCGCTGCCGAGGGCAGCATGATCTTCCAGAAAAACTCGAACTGGTTGAGGCGCAGCACCTCGGCGACATTGCGGTAATCCTGCGGAATATTGCGGACGCCGACGGCGGTGTTGATGATCACCGGCCAGATCGAAGTGATGAAGATCACGAAGATCGCCGAGGGGTTGGAATCCTGGAAGGCTGCGAGCGACAGCGGCAGCCAGGCGAGCGGCGGAACCGTGCGCAGCACCTGGAAGATCGGATCGAGGCCACGCATCGCCCAGACCGACTGGCCGATGATCGCCCCGATGATGACGCCGGTGACCGCGGCAAGACCAAAGCCGTAGAGAACGCGCTGCAGCGAAATGAGCACGCGCCAGCCGAGCCCGATATCCTGGGAGCCGTAGTTGAAAAACGGATAGGCGATCAGGTCATAACTATCCTGCCAGACCCGATGCGGCGAGGGCAAAGACGCATCCGCCGACGAACAGAGCACCTGCCAGACGAGCAGGATGAGTGCCAGCACGACGACTGGCGGAACGACGTTGCGAAGTGCGGTCAGTGCCGCTCGACGAAAATCGATCCGCGATCCGTGCTTGCCGGAAAATGGCAGAACCTTTGCCGCCAGCTTGGCAGAGGCGGCCGTAGAGGGATTTTCTTTATTTGCCAGGGCGGACATCAACGCGCTCCTCACGTGAATGAAAGGCCGGCGCGCCCGTTGCGCGCCGGAGCGGGTCAGGAGACAGCCTTGATCGAAAGGCTGTCGAGATAGGCCGAGGGATTTTCCGGGTCGAAGACCTTGCCGTCAAAGAAAGTCTCCTTGCCGCGAGAAGAGGATGCGGGAATATCGGCCGCCGCGACGCCGAGATCCTTGGCGGCCTCGCGCCAGATGTCTTCACGGTTCACCTGGTTGACCAGCGCCTTGATGTCGGTGCTCGCCGGCAGATTTCCCCAACGGATGTTTTCCGTCATGAACCATGTGTCGTGACTCTTGAACGGATAGGAGGCGCCGTCTTTCCAGAACTTCATATAGAGGTCGGTGGCCTTGACCTCGCGGCCATTGCCATAATTGATGTCGCCCTTGAGGCGGCCGAGCACGTCCTTCGTCGGAACGTTGAACCATTGGCGCTTGCCGAGGATGTCAGCCATCTCCGCCTTGTTGTCCATGCTTTCGCACCATTGCTGCGCCTCCATGACGGCCATCAGCAGGGCCTTGGCGGCACTGGGATTCTTTTCGATCCAGTCGGCGCGCAGTCCGAGCGCCTTTTCAGGATGACCCTTCCAGAGCTCGCCGGTGGTGGCTGCGGTAAAGCCGATGCCCTGGTTGACGAGCTGCTCATTCCACGGTTCGCCCACACAGAAGACGTCCATGTTGCCGACCTTCATGTTGGCAACCATCTGCGGTGGCGGCACGACGATGGTCGAAACGTCCTTGTTCGGATCGATGCCGCCGGCGGCAAGCCAATAGCGGATCCAGAGGTCATGGGTGCCGCCCGGGAAGGTCATGGCGGCCTTGATCTCTTTGCCCTCCGCCTTCTTTTTCTCGAATGCGGCCTTCAGCTTGGAGGAATCGAGCTGCACGCCGGTGTCGGCATATTCCTTGGCGACGGAAATGCCCTGGCTGTCGAGGTTGAGCCGCGCGAGGATCGCCATCGGCACCGGCTTATTGTTCTGCGTCACCTTGCCGGTATGCATGAGATAGGGGAGCGGCGACAGGATATGGGCACCGTCGATGCCGTTTGCTGCGCCGCCCAGCACGAGGTTGTCGCGGGTCGCACCCCAGGAGGCCTGTTTGGCCACATCCGTTTCCGGAAGGCCATGCTTGTCGAAAAAACCCTTTTCCTTGGCGATGATCAGCGGTGCGGAATCCGTGAGCGCAATAAAGCCGAGCTTGACACCTGTTACCTCAGGACCTGCCCCAGCTGCGAAGGCGCCGGACGGAAAGGCGGTCTTGACGGCGCCGATGAGGGCCGCTGCTGCGGTCGTCTTGAGCATGCCGCGGCGGGTAATGGCGGTTGTAAAAATCCCAGTCTGCAAATTCTTTGTCATGCGCAGGTTCCCTCTGCTGGCTGAATTTGGACACAAAAAAACGCCGCCGGAATTTGCGTCCAGGGGATGCGAGTATCCCGGATTGCAAAGACCTTGCGACGTCGGTGTCTGATGCAGGCGCTTATGCCGCGCCTATCCGCATCGGTCGCCGTTGACCGATGCGTCTCGGATCTTGCAAGCATTGTGCCAAATTCGATAGGCATTGATAACGGCATGAAGCAAAAGGAGAAATGCGAAGAATTGATGGGTGCTTATTTATTAGGCTTTGTTATTTTCTGCTTCCGTTTTGTGCGATTGCTAACGTAATCGCAGCCGTGGGAGCGCTCTATTTGTGCAGTGCACGCAATATGGAAGTCGCGATCACGCAGACCGCAGAGCGGATTCTGCCGGCCTTATTGGTCGGCGCCGGGCGTGGCGATTGGCCTCGCCATCACCTCATTTCATTGCAGCAATGATACGAGGCCGTAGAACGCTGCAGATATTGCCGCAGCCGCCGGCATCGTGACGATCCAGGCAATCACGATGTTGCCGGCCAATCCCCAGCGCACGGCTGAGACGCGACGCGCCGCGCCCACTCCGACGATTGCTCCGGTGATGGTATGCGTCGTCGAAACGGGAATACCGAGCCACGTCGCTCCGAAGAGTGTCAACGCTCCGCCCGTCTCTGCGCAGAAACCTTGCATGGGGTTGAGCCGGGTGATCTTCGACCCCATGGTATGAACAATCCGCCACCCGCCAAAGAGCGTACCGAGAGCCATTGCCGACTGGCAGGAAATGACGACCCAGAAAGGCACGTAGAATGTCGGGCCGAGATATCCCTGGCTGAACAGGAGCACCGCGATGATGCCCATCGTCTTCTGCGCATCGTTCCCGCCATGGCCAAGCGAATAGAGCGAAGCGGACACGAATTGCATGACGCGAAATGTCCGATCCACCGCAAACGGCGTTTGCCGGACGAATAGCCAGGAGACGGCGAGCACCAGCACCAGGGCAAGCAGGAAGCCGATGGCTGGCGAAAGGAAAATGGCACCGACCGTCTTTAGAAGGCCGTTCCAGACGATCGAGCTGAAGCCAACCTTTGCAAGACCGGCCCCCACCAGCCCACCGACAAGCGCATGCGACGAACTCGATGGAATTCCGAAAATCCAGGTGAGGATATTCCAAATGATGGCGCCCATCAGTGCGGCGAAGATCACTTGAGGCGAAACGATCGCAGGATCGATGATGCCGGTCCCCAGTGTTTCGGCCACATGCAGGCCGAAGAACAGAAATGCAATGAAATTGAAGAACGCCGCCCAAGCGACCGCATATTGTGGCCGCAGAACGCGGGTCGAGACGATCGTGGCGATCGAATTGGCCGCGTCATGCAGACCGTTGAGAAAGTCGAAGAACAGGGCGACAACGACCAGGCCGACCAGCAGCGGCAGAGCGAGGGAGGCATCCATCAGACGTTCTCGATGAGAATGCCGCTGATTTCATTGGCGACATCCTCGAAGCGGTCGACGACTTTCTCCAGCTCTCCGTAGATTTCGCTTCCAATCATGTAGGCCATCGCATTGCCGCTGGCACCATGACGCAAGAACAGATCCTTCAAACCCTGGTCGTAGAGCTCATCGGAACGTCCCTCCACTCGGGTGACTTCCTCCGCGATGGCCGTGAGACGCTGCGCATTGGCTCCCAATCTGTCGAGGAGAGGTATCGCTTCCGCGACAAGGTTTGCCGCCTTGACGATTTCGCTGCCCATCTGCTGCATGAGCGGATCGAAGCTCGATTGCTCGAACAAACGGATCGTCTTGACTGCCTTGTGCATCATGTCGATCGCATCATCCATCGACTGAATAAGGTCCTTGATGTCACCCCGGTCGAAGGGCGTAATGAAGCTTCGTCGAACGGCAAGAAGAACCTCACGCGTGACATCGTCGGCCTCGTTTTCCAATGTGACGATGCGTTCGCAGTTTTTCTCAACGTCATTGCCCTTCAGGAGTTGATCGAGGGCGTGCGCGGCGGCAACGACGGTCTTCGAGTGCTTGGAAAACATCTCAAAGAATCTGTCTTCCCGTGGCATCAGCTTGCGAAAAATGCTCATCATGCCTGGGAACCTTCCTCATGCGGCCGATTGTCATAAATCTGTCATAAACACGCCCAGGCAATTGAAGCAACAAGCAAATTCGGTAATTCATTCGTTATGACGCCGAGCAAAAAAAGCAGGAAGCCTCGACCGGACAAGTCCCAGCCACTGCTGCGGCAGCTCGCTGCTGTTCCTGAAACGCTGTTCGCCGGTGCATTCCGTCAACAATACGGCGCAATTTGCTTCCGCCACGGCAAGGCCGGATCCGAGGTCGAAATCCTGGTGATCACATCGCGCGAGAGTGGGCGCTGGGTCATCCCGAAAGGGTGGCCGATGAAAGGGAAAAAGCCTTTCGAAGCAGCAGCAATCGAGGCCTGGGAAGAGGCCGGCGTGCGCGGTTTGGTGAAGAAGAAGCCGGTCGGCCGCTATACTTATCTGAAAGAACTCGACAATGGCGATGTGGCGCCCTGTATCGTCGACATGTTTCAGATTGAAGTCACGGACATCAGCGGCGATTTCAAGGAGCGGGGTCAGCGTATTCTCGAATGGGTCAGCCCGGACGAAGCGGCACGACGCGTTCGCGAGATCGAACTCAAGTCGCTGCTTGTCCAATTTGAGGCGCGCGGCCGCAAGAAACGCGATCGCGGCTGACCACGGACTTTTTCGCCGGCGTTGCAGCGCTGTGCGTCTTTATCGCTCGAATGGTTCGCCAAGTGAAGCGACACCGTTCAGTTTCAGCAGGCGACGGTCGGCGGAAATAATGCCGAGCACGATGATCGTGACGAGATATGGCAGGCTCGAGAGCAGTTGCGAGGGAACGTCCAGTCCGGTTGCCTGGGCTGCAAGCCCCATCAGCGAGACCGCCCCGAAGAGGCAGGCGCCGAGGAAGATACGACCGGTGAGCCAAGTCCCGAAGACGACGAGGGCGATGGCGATCCAGCCGCGCCCAGCGATCATCCCATCGGCCCAGAGTGGTGTATAGACCACCGACGCATAGGCACCGGCGAAGCCGGCCATCGCACCGCCGAAGGCGATAGCGAGGACGCGGACCGAGATTACCGAATAGCCGATGGCGTGAGCGGCCTTCGGATTCTCGCCGACGGCGCGGACGATAAGACCAAGCTTGGTGTAGGCAAATATGGCCCACAAAGCGAGAGTCGCGGCGAGTGAAATCCACACGACGATGTCCTGGACGAAAAGGCCGCCGACAACCGGCAATTCCGAAAGTCCCGGAAGGGCGAGCTTCGGAAGTCCCCTGACCGTGAGGCTTTCATAGGTCTTGCCGAAAAGCGCGGAGAGGCCCTGGCCGAGAATGCCGATGGCAAGGCCCGCTGCCACCTGGTTTGCCCGGAATCCCAGCGTGACAAAGGCGAAGAGCAGAGAAAGGACAGCGCTGCCGAGCCCGGCTGCCACGAAGCCCAGGAGATGTCCACCGCCCTGGTAGACGATGATGAAGGCGAGCACGGCACCGAAGGCCATCAATCCCTCGATCCCGAGGTTGAGAACGCCGGCGCGCTCGGCCACCAGTTCGCCGAGTGCTGCCAGAAGAAACGGTGTCGCAGCCGCAAGCATGCCGGCAAGAATGAACTCGATGGCGTTCATGACGGGCTCCGATGGGCAGCGCGGCGCCATTCAAGGCGGTAGCGCACGAAGGCGACGGCGATCAGGTAGGCGAGCAACAGACTGCCCTGGAAGACACGGACAGCGGCGATCGGCAGGTTGGCCGAGACCATGGCATTGTCGCCGCCGATATAGATGACCGCCATGACCAGCGCCGAGATCACGATGCCGATCGGATGCAGGCCGCCGAGATAGGCGACGATGATGGCCGCATAGCCATAGCCGCTCGCGACCGAACGCTGCAATTGGCCGAGCGGGCCGGCGACTTCGGCGGCACCGGCAAGACCGGCCGCAAAACCACCGATCAACAGCGAAAGCCAGATCGCCCAACCTTCCTTGAAGCCGGCATAGCCGGCAGCCCTCGGCGCCAGACCGCCGACCTGCAGCTTGTAACCGATGAAGCTCCTCTGCATGAAGACCCAGGCCGCAACCGACAAAGCGAGCGTGATGAGGAACGAGACATTGACGCGGGTACCGGCGATCAGGGTCGGTACCATCGCATCATACTGGAACATCACCGACTGGGGGAAGTTGAAGCCGTTCGGATCCTTCCACGGGCCGAGCAGCAGGTAGTTCAGCAGCTGCGCCGCAACGAGGCTCAGCATCAGTGAAACGAGGATCTCGTTGGCGTTGAGGCGCACGCGCCAGAAGGCGGTGAGAGAAGCCCAAAGTGCGCCGCCGATTGCGCCGAGCAGCAGCATTGCCGGCCAGATCCACTGACCCGTCGCCTGCGGAAACCAGACCGGAATGGCAGAGGCGAAGATCGCGCCGAGAATGAACTGGCCTTCGGCGCCGATGTTGAAGACCTTGGCGCGAAAGCCGATCGCCAGCCCCTGGGCGATCAGGAGGAGCGGGCCTGCTTTTAAAAGCACTTCCGAAAATGAGGCCCAGGAAAGGAAGGGTTCGAAAAGCATCGCATAGATAACCGCGACAGGGTCGCGGCCCATCAAGATGTAAAGGCCGAGGTTGAGCGCGATCGCTATGACAAGTGCTATGACGGGCGCGAGCAAGGTCGCGGCAAGCGAGGCGCGCTCCCGGCGGACCAGGGTGGGAACGAAAGCAGGGGACCAAGCACTCATCACTAGACTTTCTCGTGCGAGGCTTGTGCCCCGATCATGTATCGGCCGATCTCCTCGGGCTTCGTGTCCCGCGTCGCGAGCGGCGGGCTGAGCCGGCCGTGATGCAGCACCTGGATGGAATCGCAGAGCTCGAACAGTTCTTCCAGCTCCTCGGAAATGACGAGGATCGCCATGCCCTGATTGCGCAAGGCGACCAGACGGCTGCGGATGGCGGATGCGGCGCCGATATCCACGCCCCAGGTCGGCTGCGCCACGAAAAGCAATTTGGGAGACAGCATGATTTCGCGGCCAACGATGAACTTCTGCAGGTTGCCGCCCGATAGAGTGCCGGCTTCCGCATCCGGGCCTGGCGTGCGGACATCATACTGACGGATGCAATCCTTGGTGAACGCCAACGCCCGCGCCCTGTCGACAAGACCGTGCCGCAAAAGCTTGAGCGGATGGGCCGTCAGCAGGCTGTTGAGGGCGAGCGACATTTCGGGTACGGCGCCGCGTCCGAGCCGGTCTTCCGGAACGAAGGCAAATCCGAGCGTCCGCCGTGCAGCGGCATCGAGCCTGCCGACGTCGATCCCCATCATGTAGATCCGGTCGCGTTGGTCGCGCCCCAGCACCGTCTCGCCTGAAATCAATGCGGCAAGCTCGCTTTGGCCGTTGCCCGAAATACCGGCGATCCCGAGGATTTCGCCGGCACGCACTTCAAGGCTGATGCCGGCGAGCGGCACCGCGAATGGATCGTCGGGCTGATAATCCAACCCGATGATCTCCAGCCGCTTTTCCCCGCCAGACAGCGGCAACGCCGAGATGGGGGCGGGCATATCGCGGCCGATCATCATGCGGGCAAGGTCATGGGCATCATGTTCGCGCGGGTCGACATCCCCGGTCACCCGTCCGCCGCGAAGGATCGTCGCCCGGTCACAGATCGCCCGGATTTCCTCGAGCTTGTGGGAGATCAACAGGATGGAAACGCCGCCGTCGCGCAGCCGTCGCAGCGTGTCGAAGAGCTTCTCCACCAGTTGCGGCGGCAGGACGGAGGTGGGCTCGTCGAGGATCAGCAGCTTCGGATTGGTCATCAGGCTTCGGATGATCTCCACCCGTTGCCGCTCGCCGACGGACAGCGCATGCACATGGGCGAGCGGATCGACTTCGAGGCCGAATTCCCGTCCAAGCGTCCGAATGCGTTCCTTGAGCTCAGCCTTGCGGCCCGGCACGACCAGCCGAATATTCTCCAGGACGGTCAGGGTCTCGAACAGCGAAAAGTGCTGGAAGACCATGCCGATGCCGTTGCGCCTCGCCTCGGCAGGGGAGGCGAGGCGCAACGGTTTTCCTTCCCAGACGACATCCCCGTCGTCCGGTTGCTCGACGCCGTAGATCAGCTTCATCAGCGTCGATTTTCCCGCCCCGTTTTCGCCGAGGATCGCATGGATCGATTGCGGCGCCACGTCCAGATCGATCGCCTGATTGGCGTGGATCTGACCGTAACTCTTCGAAATGCCGCGCAGCGACAGGAGCGGGGTCGTCATGACTTATTTCGGCAGCGGCGTGGACACGCCCTTGACGTGCCAATTCATGGCGATGATCTCGGCGTCGGCCATGGTTGCGCCAGATGCGACACCTTCGCTGCCGTCGGCCTTGGTGATCGACCCGGTGAAGGGCGAGAAGCTGCCGTCGGCGATCTTTGCCTCGATCTCCTTGATCTTGGTCATCACGTCAGCCGGAACATCCGGGTTCCAGTCGACCACTTCGACGACCTTGTCGGCGACGCCGAGGAACGCATTGGCGCCCTTAAACGTGCCGGCGAGATGGGCGTCGACCGATGCCTTGAAGAACGGCGACCAGTCTGTCGAGATGCATCCGAGATAGGTTTTCGGTGCGTATTTCTTCATCGAGGAGTTGAGGTTGAAGGCGTAGACGCCGGCTTCCTCGCAGGCCGAGATGACGGACGGCGTGTCCTGGGCGTTGGAGAAGATCACGTCGCACTTCTGCGCGATCAGGGCTTTGGCGGCCTCCTGCTCCTTGGCCGGGTCGAACCAGGAGTTCACCCAGACGACCGAGACCTCGATATCCGGCTTGACGGCCTGGGCGCCGAGGGTGAAGGCGTTGATGGACGTGATGAGTTCGGGAATGGCGAAGGCCGACACAGAGCCGAGCTTGCCGGTCTTGGAAAGTGCTGCGGCAGCCATGCCGAGCAGATATGTGCCTTGGAAATACTTGGCGGCGAACGGCGAGAAGTTCGGAGCGACCTGGAAGCCGGAGGCGTGCAAAACCGTGACGCTCGGATCGCGGCGGGCGATCTGCAGGGCGCCGTTCTGATAGCCGAAAGAGCCGGCGACCAGGAACTTGTTTCCGTCGGCGACGGTCTTGTTCATGATGCGGTCGGCGTCCGGGCCTTCCGCGATATTCTCGAGCACGGTGACCTTCACCTTGTCACCGTAAGCGGCCTTGATCGGCTCGAGACCGGCGGCAAGTGCATGCCCCCAGCCGACGTCGCCGATCGGCGACGGGACGACGAGCGTGATGCCGAGCGGTTCGTCGGCGGCCAAAGCAAGGCGGCTGCCGAGCACGCCGGCAAGGCCGGTGGCGGCAGCGGCCGTCATCAGGTTTCTGCGGGTCAGTTTGGTCATGTTCTCAGTTCCCTCTTTTGGTTTTTTTAAAATTCCACGGCGGATAGTGCGGCCTCGGCATCGGCTGACAGCTTGGCCTCGTCGAGACCGGGGAATTCGCCCTTCTGCCAGACGATGCGGCCATTGATCATGGTCATATCGGTCGCCATACCGATGCCGACGCGGGCAATCAGGCTCAGCGGATCGTGCCGCGTGCCGACATAGTCCATGCGGCGGGTGTCGATCGCAAACAGGTCGGCGGCCATGCCGGGCGCCAGCCGGCCGATATCACGCCGGCCGAGCAGGCTGGCTCCCCCTGACGTGCCGTAGCCGAGGAAATCGACCGGCGGCGGCACGGGATGGGCGCGGCCGGAGGCGACAAGGCACTGCAGCATGTAGGCGGAGTGCAGGCAGTGCATCAGGTTGGAATTGTCGTTGGAGGCAGCGCCGTCGCAGCCGAGGCCGATGCGCAGGCCGAAGGCGGCCATGGCGGGAATGTCGGTGACCTCAGCGCCGACCAGATAGACCGGTTCCGGGCAATGCGCGACGCCGGTGCCGCTGGCGGCCATCTTCCTGAGTTCGTCGTGGGTGAGTTCCCAGCAATGGGCATAGAAGGCGTCGGGCCCGGCAAAGCCAAGTTCTTCCAGATAGTGGACCGTGCGCACGCCATGGCGAGCCTGAATGACCGGGCTTTCGCCTTCGCCGACATGAGTATGCATCATGACGCCGCGATCGCGCGCCAGCGCCACCGATTCCACGAAGGTCTCTCGGTAGCAGTTCACCGGCTGGCAGGGCGCGACCACGACCTGGCGCATGCTGAAGGGGCTGGTATCGTGGTAGGTCTCGATCAGCCGGGCGCAGTCGGCAATGAACTCGTCGGTCGTTTCCAGCATCTCGTCGGGGATGGTCGAGCCTTCCGACTTCGGCAGGGTGTTGCCGCCCCGGCCGGCATGGAAGCGCATGCCGAGCAGATCGGCCGCTTCGAACTGACGGTCGATCAGCCGCTTCCCGGCGTGCCGGGGGAAATTGTACTGGTGGTCGAAGGCCGTGGTGCAGCCGTGCTTGATCATCTCGGCCATCGCCGTGATGGAGGAGTGGTAAAAGCACTCCTCGTTGAGCTGCGAAAAGATCGGGTAGATGCGGTCCAGCCACTCGATGACCGAAAGCTTCGTCCAGTCGAGGTCGGCGCGGTTGCGCACGAAGCACTGGAAGAAGTGATGATGGGTGTTGACGAGACCCGGATAGACGAACCAGCCAGAAGCATCCTGAATGGTTATGCCAACAGGCAGCGCGTCCGCCCCCAGATTTTCGCCGATCGCCAGGATCGCAGGACCGTTGGTCAGGAGATCGACATTGCGGTGAACGACCTGCCCCTTGCCCTCGTCGACGATCACGGCTGCGCAGTTCTTCAGGAGATAACCAGCCATCTCACGCCTCGCCCGGTTCGATCTGGGGTTCGGGCTTCAACTCGTGCAGCCGGTGAATACCTGGCATCTCGATAAACTTGTCGAGTGCGCGGAGTGCCCGGGACCAGAGCCGGATCGCGGGATAAGCATCCAGCGTGACGCCGCCATCGGGCGCCAGCGCCACATAGGGAAAGCAGGCGATGTCAGCAATTGTCGGCCGGTCGGCGGCGAGGAAACGCATGCCGCGAAGGCCTTGCTCGACAAGCCCGGCTTCAAGCTCACGAAGAGCGGCGATGCCGTGGGCCTGCAGCGCGCCGATATCGCCCGGCCGCAACAGCATTTCATGGAGCCGTGCACCGCCGAGGCTTGCCGTCAGCCGGCCGGAGAAGGACAGCCATTGCTGCACCCGCGCCGCTTCCTCGGCCTTACCGCTGCCGAGCCATTCGGGTGCTGCCTTGGCGGCGAGATAGACGAGGATCGCCGACGATTCGGTCAGGATCAGATTGCCATCCTCCAGGATCGGAATGGAGCCTGCCGGGTTGAGCGCAAGCAGCTCGGCGCCGCGATGCTCGGCGCCGGGATGGAAATCCACCGGGCGCAGGTCAAGCTTCACGCCGATCAGCGCCGCCATCAGGCGCACCTTGTAGCAACTGGGCGAGAGAATGTAGTCGTAGAGCTTCATTGCGCCACCAGCTGTGCGCCGTAGGTATAATTGTGACGCTTCAGCCAGCGCCGGTAAGCGATCGATGTCAGATCGGCCCGCGTCGGGATTTCCATGCCGGGGTCGAGCGGCAACAGCCGTGGGATCTGGTTTTCGAGGATCGAACGGTCCTGCAGAAAGATCGTCTGCTGGAAGTGAATGAGGTCGGTCATCGCGGTCTCGTCGTCGAAGAGCGCCATCCATGGCCAGACGTCGCAGAGGTCCTCGGCCAGCGGCTGCACGAAGAGCGTGATGACATCCCATTCGCTCGGGCGCGGCGGGCAGGTCTTGTAAAGCACGGAGCAGGTGGGTGCCGGCACGCGGTACATGTATTCCGTCGTGATCCCCCCGCTTGCAGACTTGGCGGCCTGCGGCTGGTAGAATTTCACCTGCGTTGCCCAGACCTCGTCTTCTTCCTCGCGGATCTCGACCTTGTAGTTCTGGACCTCGGTGTGCGGCTCCGCGCCGAGAATATCTGTGTGGACGAAGGGGAAATGGGCGATGTCGAGGAAGTTCTCGACGGCGCGGAGCGGCGAGCAGCGCACGCGCACCACGCCGACATCGACGAAGCGGCGACCGGGCTGGTCAGCCTCGGGAATGGGGAAAAGTTCCTTCTGCGGCTCGCCGAGGGAGGACCAGACATGACCGTAACGAACGCGCACCGGCAGAACGCGGCCATCGCCGCGCGTCACCTTCGCATTGCCATCGGCATCGCAAGCCACTTTAATCGGCTCGCCCATCAGCGCCGTCTTGCGGCCGGCGCTGTCGAGCTGGCTGAAAAGCCCGACCGGATACCATTCATCGATCATCGCCTGCATGGTCATTGCGCGATCTCCCTCTGAAGACCCTCAGCCCGGCGGCGCAGGCTCTCGACGGCGCGTGAAGCGCCGATACCCGCCGCGGGGCCGGTGTCACCCTTCAGCAGCACATGGATCAACGTCTGTCCGTCTTCCCAAGCGGATAATAGCAGACAGACGGCCCCGGTGGATGCGTCGATTTCGACAAGACCGTCAGGGCTCGCCTTGGCACCGGCCGCCGCCTCGATCGCCGCGATACCGGCGAACGCCGTCAGGGAGCGCAGGGGAACAAGGCCCTCAAGCCCCGGCGGCTTCGATGCGGGCGTGCCCACCGCCACCCAGATCACGCTGTCCGCTTCCTCGACGTCATGGGTGGCGACGCGGATGGTTTCCGGCGGCGTCAGCCCCGGATGGGCCGGAATGCGAAGACAGTTTCCGGCCTGGCCATAGCTCCAGCCGTGATAAATACAAGAAAGCGCCTCGCCACGCACGAAGCCGTGAGACAAGCGCATGCCACGGTGCGGACAGCGATCCGCCGATGCCGATATGCGCCCCGAAGCGCTGCGCCACAGGGCAATGGATCCGGCTGCCGTCCGTGCCGGCATGACGGTTCCGGCCGGCAAATCCCGGGAAAGGGCGACTGGCGTCCAAAAGCCCGTCGTATCGGAAGGCATGAGTAGAATTCCCAAACAAAACCAAATGCTTGCCGATCAAGTCCCGCATCGGCGCCGAGGCAATTCCGCCGCAACCTTATCAGGTTTGCATAATTATTTCGCATTGGCAACATTGAGTAAATAATATGCACGGTGAAATACGCGAGAGCCCGGACTAGGTCCTTTCGCCGCTGATCGCCGTTCGATCTATCCTCTCGACCCACACGTCGATGGGCCCGAGAGAGCATCCCATCTCCATCATGTCGATCAACTCCTCTGGCCCGGCAACCTCAAGTTCGATCCGCATGGAACTCGTGTGAGATATGGTGTGCGAGAGCCCAAGCTTGGCAGCATGGCGCCGGATCCAGGGAACGAAGGAGGCAACCTCCAGATCACCGACAATCGTCATCCGTTCTAGAAGGTAGCTTGTATCTTGTCCCATGCTCGCCCTTGTTTTCCTACACCATAGCGCTTGAATGAACTTCGGGAAGGGGCGCCGTCAAGGCGAGAATATGGCGTCGGAGTTTCTTTTGCAAAGCCCTGCGGCGGCATACCAATTCCCCGGCACCGTAAGGCTGTTTCGGAGCATATCAGGCTCCGTGATGGCGCAGCCTAGTCGGGCGAGCGACCGCCCGTAAGCATTGCGACAAAAGCCGTGACTTTGGGTGTGCGGAACCGAGCTGCCGGATAGACGACATAAATTCCTCCGGCCGGCAGGCTCCAGTCCGGCAACAATCTTATCAGTCGGCCAGCCTCTATATGCTCTCCAGCCAGAAAGTCCGGCAGGACGGATATGCCTGCCCCCGCAAGCGTGGCCGCGAGAACCGCAGGCGTCGAATTACTCATGAGGCTCTGTTGCATCCGCACGGTTCGCCGGTCGAAATCGCCTTGGATAAACCTCCAGACCACCGGCTCCTTGAGGGCCAGGTTGGCGATAAACGGCTGGCCCGCCGCATCCTCTGGACTGTTCAAACTGAGCGTGGCGAAGAAGCTGGGGGACGCCACAAGAAACTGCCGGAACGAACCGATCCGTCTCGCTTGGTGACTGGAGTCATCGAGCCATCCAACGCGGATCGACAGGTCGATCTGATTGGCGAGCAGATCCATCTTCGTATCGGCGAGCAGAAGCTCGACCCTGCAAGCGGGGTACTTCCGGATAAAGGCCGCAGCAATCGGAGCGATCGTGCTCGCACCATAATCATTGGGCGCAGCAATGCGCAGCATGCCGGTCGGCTCGGCATTTGCGCGGGTGATTTCATCGACAGCGTCCCCGGCTTCGCGGAAGATCATGACGCAGCTCGCGTAGAGAAGCTTGCCGGCCTCAGTCGGCTCGACGCGTCGTGTTGTCCGAAGCAGCAAGCTGGTTTTCAACTCAGCTTCCAGCCGCGCAACCTGCTGGCTGACGACCGTCTTTGTGATCGCGAGGCGCTCGGCAGCTTTCGTGAACGAGCCGGTATCGACGACGGCTGCAAAATAGGCCAGCCGATTGAGGTTGACTGCCTCCATAGCCTTCTTCCATTTGATTGTAAGTTTTTAACATACATTCTGTCACATTTAACGATATTTATCACTCAATAGAAGTGCACTATCTGTTGTCCATCGCTTCAAGGATGGTCCGATATGCATCTTACCTATCTCTACGATCCGCTTTGCGGCTGGTGTTACGGTGCGGCGCCCGCGCTCGACAAACTGGCCATGCTCGACAATCTCACCGTCGAGCTTGCGCCGAGCGGGCTCTTCGCGGGCGAAGGCGCCCGTTCGCTGGATGAACGTTTCGCAGCCTATGCCTGGCATAATGACCAGCGGATCAACCGCCTCACGGGACAGGTCTTCAGCCAGCTCTATCGCGATCAGGTTCTCGGAGGCGCAGACGGCATGTTCGACTCGGCCCCTGCGACGCTCGGGATCATTGCCGTCGGTATGATACAACTCGACAGGGAACGCGATGCTCTGACGGCACTTCAAAGCGCTCGCTACGTTGACGGCCGAAACACCTCGGAGATCGCTGTCGTGGCCGATGTTCTGGATCAGGCCGGGTTTTCCGATGCCGCCGCTCGTGTCCGGGCTCCGGACGAGGCTCTGCTCGACGCCTACAGCAACAGGATCGGGAAGTCCCGCCAACTCATGGATGCATTCCGGGTGGATGGTGTCCCCGCGCTTTTCATTGGCGAGGGCGATAAGCGCCGCGTGCTGCGCAGCGATGCCTTGTTCGGCGGCTTTGACCGGCTTGCTGCCGAGCTTCAGGCGGCGTGATCGTTCATTTTCAGCAGACCGTTCCATGAACTACCGCAAAGCCTGTCGGAGGCAGCACTCACGGCAGCAGAAAATCGAAACTGGCGATCATCGGAGACAACCATGTATTCAAGGAGAGAAATCATGAAAACCACCCTCGCAGCAGGCGCCGTTGCCGTTTTTGCGCCTGCCGGTCTCAGCAACGCGGCCGGGTCAAAGCTGGCCTGGAAGCACTTCCCCGCCGGTCAGAATGGCTTTTTCCGCGCGCCGGTGCTGCTGACCGGCCCCAGCGAAGCGTTGCTGATCGACGGCGGGTTCAGCTATCCCGACGGCCGTGCGCTGGCTGAAGCCATCAAGGCCACGGGCAAAACGCTGACCGCGATTTATGTCAGCCAGTCCGATCCGGACTATTACTTCAGCCTCAAGCCGGTCCTCGAAGCCTTTCCCGGCACAAAAGTACTGGCCGCCTCCGACACGATTGCAACGATCAAGAGCAACGTCGAGAAAAAACTTGCCGTTTGGGGGCCGCAGCTCAAGGAGAACGGCCCGCAGACCCTTGCAGACATCGTCATGCCGGAAGCCTTCGACGCTTCAAGCCTCACAGTTGATGGTGAGAGCGTCGAGATTGTCGCGGCCGAGGCAGGGTTAAGCAATCGCCGGTACCTGTTCGTGCCCTCGCTGAATGCTGTTTTCGGAGGCGTCATGATCTTCTCGGGCGTTCATGTGTGGACGGCCGACACCCAGGCTCCGGAGCAGCGTGCCGCTTGGGTGGCCACCCTCGACAAGATTAGCGCCCGCAAGTCGACGATCGTCGTTCCCGGTCACATGATGCCGGAGGCGGCAACCGATCTGTCTGCCGTCGAGCACACAAAGAGTTATCTGCTCGCTTTCGAGGAAGAACTCGCCAAGGCAGCCGACTCCACCGCGCTGAAGGCCGCCATGGAAGCCCGCTTCCCCGGTCTTGGCATGGGCGTTGCGCTCGACATAGGCTCCAAAGTTGCCAAGGGAGAAATGAAGTGGGGCTGAACGGCCGATCTTCAAACTGATCCGAAGGGCCTGGGAGGGCCCTTCGCTTCTAGGAAGGCCACGAAGGGTGGTTACGCAGTGCTTAAGCAATGGCGGCCCGCCTGCCAAGAAGCCTATGGAAAAGGAAGCCGAGCACCTGCGTGTCGCCCCCAGCATCTCGGTGCTTGTGTGAAGCAACTGGTGACTTGACGATTTTCCGTCAAGTTCGGCGTTAAAGACAAGCTAGTTCCATAATTCAGCTTATGCCACTTTGCGCAATCTTAGATTGCATAGATTTTCACACCTGAACTGCGATAGACCCGGCAAGCGACGGCTAAATAATGATAATCTCCAAAATTTGTTCAGAACTATACACGCTGGAGAGGATTTGCTTTCCTCCTCCTCCCTCAGTCGCTTACCGTGAGGCGGTACTGAAGCCGGCGTTGCAGGCCGAAAGCCGGGGCCGCCGCACGAGATGACGAGGACCTAGGCGGAGGGCTAACGAAAATAGTTGATTGCTGCTTTCATCTTTAGTACCGACCTATCACCCGGTTAAAGGATGTCACGTGGCTATAATCCCGATGCAAGATCCGCCTCGAACGGCTGAAACTTTTGTCGCCGAAAATATAGGTCTTTTGATCGAGCGGAACGAAATTCTCTGCGACGTCAGTCTTAAATTTCCGGCCGGAGAAGTTGTCGCGCTGGTCGGCCACAACGGCTCCGGCAAATCCAGTCTTCTCAAAATGTTGGCTCGCCAGCTTGTGCCGAGCACTGGATCGATCTCTTACGGGAACCAGGATCTGAGGATGTATAGCGAACGCGCCTTTGCGCGTTCGGTCGCATATCTGCCCCAGGATGTCACGACCGGATCGGAAATGACGGTCCGCGAGCTTGTCGGATGCGGTCGTTATCCGTGGCACGGAGCGCTCGGCCGCTTCACCAAAAACGATGAAGAGAAAGTCGAGGAAGCCCTTCGAGCCACGCATATCGAGACGTTCGCCGACCGTATCATGGGAACACTATCGGGCGGTGAGCGGCAACGCGCCTGGATTGCGATGCTGATCGCTCAGGATGCTCGCTGCCTGTTGCTCGACGAACCGACTGCGGCACTCGACGTTGCGCATCAGGTCGAGGTGCTCTCACTTGTGCGACGCTTGGCGCATGAGGGCGGAAGGAGTGTGGTCATCGTTCTCCATGACATCAACATGGCCGCTCGCTTCTGCGATCGCATCCATGCATTGAAACGCGGCCGCGTGGTTGCCAGCGGAACACCGAGCGCGATCCTCGCGCCGAACACGCTGCAAGAGATCTATGGGATCGACATGGATGTGATCGCCGCGCCCAACCTGCCCTATCCGCTCGCCTATGTTTGCTGAGGCTCTGCGTTCAATGGAGGTTTCGCGGCGCTCCTTTTTGCATTTCGCGGCAGCCTCGGTCATTCCAACTCCGCTGTTTGCACAGTCGATAGGCCCAAGGATCGTCAGTCTCGACTACGGCCTTGCGTCCACTCTTTTATCCCTCGGATTGCCTCCGGTCGGGATTTCAGACCTCGCCGATTGGGACAGATGGGTTGTCGAGCCGCCGATGCCAAAATCCGTCGTCGATATCGGCAGTTCGTTCGAGGTCAATTTTGAAATTCTCGTCACGCTGAAGCCCGACATTATCTTGACCACACCTTACCTGGATGAGCTGTTACCCAAGCTTCAGTCGGTGGCGAAAGTCGTTCGGCTGGAAATCTTTACGCCGGGCATTGGACCTATTCTTACCGCTGCCATCGCGGCGACGCGTAAATTGGCCGTTGAGCTTGGCCGTGAGAATGAAGCGGAGCAGTTCCTAGCGCGAGCCGACGTCTTCTTTGCGCAATGCCGCAGTCGCCTGGAGGGCAAGAACCTGCCGCCGGTCGCCCTGGTGAATTTCATGGATGCCCGCCATGCCCGCATCTACTCGAGTCCCGGACTGTTCCACAATGTGCTCGAGCGCATCGGTGTCCGGAACGCCTGGACCAGAGAGTCGAATTATTGGGGCTTTGAAACGATCGGGATTGAAGATCTCTCCAAGGTCACCGATCCGGACGCGCGTCTGATCGCCTTTGACCCGATTCCTCCGGACGTTCTTCCAAAACTCGCTCAGAGCCCGCTGTGGAACAGGCTTTCGTTTGCGCGTCCAGGCCATCTGTCGATTCTGCCGCCAGCCCTGATGTTCGGGATGGTGAACGAGGCCATGCGCTTCGCGGGCCTTTTGACAGATCTTCTGGAAAAGGAAGCTTGATGGTATCCCACCGCGACAATATCGGGCCAGCAATTGTCTTCCTCCTCCTGATGTGCGGTGGAGGCGTGGCATCGTGGTTTCTGGCCGCTCCTGCCCTGTCAGAAATGGCTCGACCGGATTACGATGTCACGCGAATGGTGTTCACCTATTCGACGCTTCCCCGTCTTGCGACGGCGCTGATTGCCGGAGGCGCACTTGCCCTGTCCGGAGCGCTGCTTCAGCAAGTATTGCGAAATCCACTCGCCGATCCCACCACCCTTGGCGTGTCGGCCGGAGCAAACCTGGCGCTGGTGGTAACATCGCTGTTTCTCCCCGACCTGCTTGGCGCCGGCCGCGATCTTGTCGCTCTGATCGGCAGTGCGACCGCTGCTGCGATTGTCGTCAGCCTGGGCGCGCGCCGCGGTTTTTCGCCCTATTCGCTTGTTTTGTCGGGGCTGGTTCTCAGTCTTTGGTGCGGCGGCCTCGCTGCCATCCTGACCTATTTGAACCAGCGCTACCTCTCGAGCCTGTTCATCTGGGGCGCCGGCTCGCTGGCACAGCAAAGCTGGGTCATTCCCTTGTCGCTTCTTTGGAAGTTGGCTGTCATCGCCATCGGCTGCACTTTCGTGATGAGACCGCTTTCGCTGCTCGATCTTGGCGAGAGCAGTTCCACGGCACTCGGCGTCAGATTGCTCCGCCTGCGTTTCGTTGTCGTCGCCCTTGCCGTAGCACTTGCTGCATTTGTCACCAGCGCCGTTGGGGTCATCGGTTTCATTGGACTGGTCGCGCCGACGATTGCGCGATTGTCCGGAGCACGGCGTCCCGCGCAGCTCATCCTCTGGTCTCCGCTGATCGGCGCCGGACTGCTGTTCTTCGCCGACTCCATCCTGCAACTCGTCGCCGGCGGACTTGGTGATTTCTTGCCGACGGGGGCGGTGACAGCCATCTTCGGTTCGCCGCTGCTTCTCGCGCTCCTGCCGCGGCTGAAGATCTGTCATAGACTGCAATCGCCAGCGTTCAGACGGCCACGTCGATGGGATGGAACCGCACCGGTCATCATCGCTGCCGTCGGCCTGTTCGTCCTGTTGATGGTCAGCGCTTTTCTCGGACGTGACGTCAATGGCGACTGGGCTTTTACATCAGGCGAATTTTCGGTTGATGTCCTTGCTATCAGAATACCTAAAATCCTCGCCGCCCTGACATCGGGCGCCATGCTTGCGGTCGCGGGCTCGATCCTTCAGCGGCTGACCGGAAACGAAATGGCCAGTCCCGAAGTTCTGGGAATCAGTGCCGGCGCGACGTTTGGTGTTGCAATTGCACTTTTTGCCGTCGCTCCAGGGTTTTCCGGGCAATTTGCATTTGCCGTGGCCGGTGCGATCAGCGTTCTTTTTGTCATCTTCGTCAGCTCCCGGCGATCGGCGTTCGCGCCTGAACGAGTCCTGCTTGCGGGCATTGCCTTAAGCGCGATGGTCGATGCCGTCGTCGGCGTGTTGAGCTCGACGGGAGACCCGAGAGCAGTTCTGCTGATGCGGTGGATGAGCGGGTCCACCTATCTGATCGATGGATCGACCGCCGCAATGGAAGTGGCGCTCGGCGCCGTGCTGATTGCCGTCTCTCTCGCCACTCGCCGCTGGCTTGACATCCTTCCTCTTGGGCCGTCGCCTTCGGCGGCGGTAGGTATACCCTTGGCAAAATCGCGATTTGCGCTCTTTGGCCTCGCAGGATTGTTGACGGCTGCCGCGACGCTCACAGTTGGCCCGTTGTCGTTCATCGGCCTCATGGGACCTCACCTTGCGCGGGAGGCGGGATTGGCGCGCGCGCTGCCGCAAATGGTCGGCGCCGCTCTGATCGGAGGGGGGCTTATGGTTGCCGCTGATTTCGTCGGCCGCACGATCGTATCGCCCTACCAGATCCCGGCCGGTCTTGTTTCCGCACTCGTCGGAGCGCCGTTCTTGATGCTGATGATGCGGAAGCGCAGTGCCAGCTGAAGGTTGCCCAGAGGGAGGAGACGGCCATGAGGCAGGCACCGCAGGGCCGTGGCTGTCATCACGGCAAGAAAGTCCGCCATCAATAGGAGCGTTTTGCTCCGTCAGCGAAGATCCGCATACAAACGGTCATCCGCGACCCCGACAACGGCAGGGATACCGGCGCGATAGTTCGGCTTCTCCGCGGATAACTGCTTCATTCGACGCTCAGAATGCGGACGCCGCCTTGATCGAACAAAGGCGGCGTCCGCCACCTTCACCAGGAATACTTCAGCGTGCCGACGACCTTGCGCCGATCGCCGTAGAACTCGGTTCCGTAATAGCTGGTGGCGAGATACTTATGGTCAAAGAGATTCGTCGCATTGACGGCCAGCGTCACGTCCTCGGTTACCTTGTAGCTGACTGCGGCATCAACCAGCGTATAGCTGGAAAGCGACACCGTATTTGCATCGTCACCGTAGGTTTGACCGATATAGCGGACACCTCCCCCGATCGTCAGGTCACCGCGCCATCCTTCTCCTGGAATCGTGTAATCGAGCCAGGCCGATGCCAGATGTCGCGGCACGCGGGAAGGCCGGTTACCGACATTGCCGCCTGTCCCGTCTTCGCGGATTTCAGCATCCCAATAGGAATAAGCAAGCGTCAGATTGAGCCTGTCGTTGATTGCGGCTTTTCCTTCGAATTCGATGCCGCGCACTCCCACCTTGCCGATCTGCTCCTGCACCAGAGGGCTGACATAGCTCGGCACATTGGTTTGGGTAAGATCAAACAGCGCCAAGGTGAAGAGGCCATCAAACCCATCCGGCTGATATTTGAGGCCAACCTCGTATTGTTCACCCTGCTGTGGTTTCAACGAGCCCGTGACAGCGTAGCCGTTTGCGGTCTGCGCCACGAGCGGCTGGAAGCTTTCCGAATAGTTCGCATAGGCTGCGAGGTTCGGCGTAAATTTATACGTCAATCCGGCCCGCTTGGTGAAAGCTGACGCCGTGTCGTCGTCGCTTGTCCCGCTATCGAGGTAATCCGCAGTCGTGTGAACCTGGTCCCATCGTCCGCCCAGGGTAACGATCCATCGATCGTCGAACGTCAATTGCTCCTGAGCATAGATCCCCAGCGCCTGCTGCTTGACGCGCCAGTTCACGTAAGGGCCAAGGTTAATGCAGGAAAGACCGCAATAGACCGGATTATCAATATCGATCGGTCCGGCCGTTCCGAACAGGATGTTTTCGCGCGTATTGTCACTGGTGTAATCGACGCCGACCAGCGTCTTGCTGTCGATCCCGTCCCATCCGGTATCGTACTGCAGTTGGTTGTCGAAGGCATAGCGGTTGGACATGCCGTCAACCGAGAACGCCGTTCGATCGGCGGTCGGATCCACCGATGCGCCATAAACTTCAGCATAGTCGAGCTCGAGATGCGTATAGCGGGCATTCGAGCGGAAAGTCAGGTTGTCGTTGATCTCGTGCTCGAACTGATATCCGATGTCGACCTGCTCCGTATTGAAGCGATTGAAGTCCGGTTCGCCGAGGAAAGTGTCGATATCGATATTTGCGCCGGTCGGAATGCCCCGCGCGCCCGTTCCATCGCGTTTATAATAATCGGTCAGAATGGTGAGCGAGGTGCCCTCTTCCGGCTTGATCGTCAGTGCCGGTGCAATGTAGGTGCGGTCGTCGTTCGAATAATCCAAGCCTTGGTCACCGTCCTTGGCAAGTCCGGTAAGCCGGTAGGTCCATACGCCATCGGCATCGATCGGGCCGCCGAAATCCGCACCCACTTCCTTGGTGCCATCCCCATAAGACGTGTAAACTTCACCATGCTTCTCATCCAAGGGACGCTTGGTGATCGCGTTGACGAGTCCTCCCGGGCCGTTGAGGCCAAAGAGGGTCGACGTCGATCCTTTCAGGACCTCGACGCGCTGAAGACCATAGGGTTCGAGGCGGCTGGCGGTGAACCAGGCGGGAATACGCGCCGCCAGTCCATCCCGGTAGGTGCCGAGCAACGTCTGATCAAAGCCGCGAATTCTTATATAGTCGTAGCGATCGTCGTTACCGAACTCATCTGAAAAGACGCCGGCGGTATAAGCGACCGCCTGCTGAAGATTGTCCACGTGACGCTCTTCCAACTCTTTTTGCGTCACCACCGAGACGGACGCCGGTACATCGACGACCGGAGTATCTGTTTTGGTGCCTGTGGCAGTATCCTTGGCAACGATGGTGCGATCAGGGCCAACCACACGATCCGACTTGCCGGTTATGACGATCGGGGCCAATTGCGTCGCCTCTTCCGCCGCATTGTCTTGTGCCCAGCCAATGCCTACCGATCCGAACGACACTGTCATCAAAGCGCTGCTCGCAATCAATCGGCTTGTGAACACGCGCAGCTTTCCCTGTAGTCCTACTGTCATATTATCCCCTATCAGAGCATATCGAGCAGTGTGACGGCCGCCCCTCCGGCCACTGCAGCGAGTCCGTTTACTAAAACAGGAGAATTGGAGTCAACTTAATAATCACCCTTTCGTGACCATATTTGCTCCTGGTCGGGACCATGAGGTTTAGGGGCGCCACGGAGAGACGATGTAATCCTGAAACGCCCCTGTGGGGTCGGCCTTGACGAGTGCACGCACGAGGATGTTTCGTCTCAAGGACGATCGTCTAACCGCCGGATCTACGCACCGATGAGGCCCCTGCAGAGAGCGTCACATGTCGGTCAAACTCTGGACGGCGAATGCGATGCCAACCGCACGATTCACCGCCGCCGCAAGAACGGACATGTGGGTCTCACCGGCATAAAGCTCGAATTCGGTACGCAATCCGTCGGCAGTGCCGTTTAATCGCTCCGCCATCTCCCGCGCCAGGAGGACGGTCCGCTCCGTCTTCCTCTTCTCCAGGCGTGCAGTGGCATCCTCGTTCCGGTACTGGAAGGGTGCCAGTTCATCGCCTTCGTATTCTCCGGCGGACAAATGCAGGAAGGGTGCATTCCCCGGCGCGTCTTGCCGTTGCGCTTCATTCTTGAGGATTTCACTGTTCTCCCAATAGATGGTTGGGCTGGCCGCAATCCAATTGGCAAACAGACCTGGGCGCTCGAACAGTGCATAGAGAGTAAAGAGGCCGCCGAAGGAATGTCCGAAAAGCGATCGGCGCATCGGATCCAGGATCACCATCTCTGCAATCCGCGGTATAAGCTCGTTCTCGATGAAATCCAGCAGCTTGCCGGTCCCTCCGATGACAACCGGCGGACCGCCCTCAACGAACGGCGGATAGGATTTGACCGGCGGAGGTCCCAGGTCCCAAGACCGGCGGAGCGGATCATAGGGCTCGTCGGAAGGGTAGCCGATCGCCGCGATCACCCCCCAACCGACATTCGTTCCCGTGGGATAAGGTGCCTGCGTGACCAAGCTGGCGACAGAGAAGGGGAAAGTGGCGTTACCGTCGGTCATGACGAGAAGCGGCCATCCTTTCGTCGGCGGTTTCTCCGCCGGAATGGAAAGGAATATGCGATAGGGCTCGCCGCCCGCAGCAGGAGCCAGATCGAAAAAACACGTTCCGGGCATCGAATAGACGCTGATAGGATTGGTCATGAGAAAGTTTTCTGATGGTTGGGAGGATAGGATAAGCGAAATTGACATCGGTGCTGTTCACCAGTGAACGTTTACAGAGGATCTAACCTCGCCCGGACATGATTTGAAGACCCGCATTTCGATGCCACAGATGAATTCACAGGGCCTCAATTCAATCATCCCCGAACACCGCTCAGCCGACGTCTGTTTAGCAATTTTCCCAAATTTGCAACCCCGAGCAGCAGCGTGAAGCACACGTCAGGGGTTTGGTAGAAGATAGCCGTTGGGATTGCAGAGCTACCGCTCCGCTCAAACGCGACACCTTCCAGGATAGTCAGTATCCGGACCGGGTCTACCTCAGATATGCAGCGCGCTTCCCAAAGCTTTCAGCGCCGCCTCCATGACCGCTTCGCTGCGGGTCGGATGCGCGTGGATGGTGCCGGCGATGTCTTCCAGGCGTGCACCCATCTCGATGGCCAACGCAAAAGCCGCCGAGAGTTCGGAGACCCCCGCCCCTACAGCCTGCAGGCCGAGCAGGAGATTGGTATCGGCGCGGGCCACGACGCGCACGAATCCTTCTTCGGACAGCATCGTCATTGCCCGTCCGTTGGCGTTAAACGGAAACTGGCCGGTGCGAATTTCATAGCCTTGCGCCTTCGCCTCCGCCGGCGAGAGGCCGGCGCTGACGATCTCCGGATCGGTGAAGCAGATGGCGGGAATGCATCTCTTGTCCCAGGCCCGCTTCTTCCCGGCGATGATTTCAGCCACCATCTCCCCTTGCGCCATGGCCCGATGGGCAAGCATCGGCTCGCCGGTCACGTCGCCGATCGCGTAGATGCCGCGCATCGACGTGCGGCAACGGTCATCGATCCTGAGATATGGGCCGGCACGATCAAGATCGAGCTCTTCGAGACCGGATCCTGCGGTTCTTGGGCGTCGGCCGACAGTGACGAGGATGCGGTCCGCCGGCAGGGTCTGCTGCCGGCCATCAGCCGTTTCGACGATCAATGCCTCTCCATTGTCGGCAAGGCCAATCGCCTTCGCATCTGTCAACACCCGGATACCGCCTTCGGTCAACTTGCGCATGACGGGCCGCACCAGCTCGGTATCATATTGCGGCAGCACCTGTGGCGTCGCCTCGACGATCGTCACATCAGACCCCATTTTGGAAAAGGCGGTCCCGAGCTCCAGCCCGATATAACCGCCACCGACCACGACGAGCCTTTTCGGCAGCACCGTCAGCGACAGCGCCTCTGTCGAGGACATGACGCGGCCGCCGAAAGGCAGGTTCGCAAGCTCCACCGGATCCGAACCGGTGGCGATCACCACCGTCTCGGCGCGGATGATCTGCTGGCCAACTTCCGTCTCCACCTCCACCGTCTTGCCGTCGCGGAAGTGGGCGCGGCCGTGGACGATCTTGACGCGCGCCCTCTGCAGCAGCGCCGAAACACCGGTCGTCAACCGGCCGACGATCCCGTCCTTCCAGGCAATCGTCCTGCCGAGATCGATCGAGGCGCCTTCGACGCGGATGCCCATCGGGTTCTTGCCGGCAAGCATCTTTTGCGTCGCGTCGAATTCCTCGGCCGCATGGATCAACGCCTTGGAGGGAATGCAGCCGACCGTCAGGCAGGTGCCGCCCGGCTTGCCGGCTTCGACGATGACGGTATCGATGCCGAGCTGCCCGGCGCGAATGGCGCAGACATAACCGCCCGGACCGGCGCCGATGACGAGGAGCTTGCAGACGATCTCTTTCATGGATCTCAGCCTTCGATAAAAATGAGCGCCGGCGTTTCGAGCAGCGTGCGGATGCGCTGCACGAAGTTTGCCGCATCCCAGCCGTCGATGATGCGATGATCGAAGCTGGAGGAGAGGTTCATCATCTTGCGCGGCACGAACTGCGCGCCGTCCCAGACCGGTCGCGTGGCGATCTTGTTGACGCCGATGATCGCCACTTCGGGACGATTGATGATGGGTGTCGAGACGATGCCGCCAAGCGCACCCAGCGAACTGATGGTGATGGTGGAGCCGGAAAGCTCATCGCGTGTCGCAGTACCCGATCGCGCCGCTTCCGCCAGCCGGTTCATCTCGGCGGCGCAATCCCAGATGCCACGGGCTTCCGCATGCCGCACCACCGGCACGGTCAGACCGGCCGGCGTCTGCGTGGCGATGGCGATATGCACGGCACTATAGCGCGTGATGATGCCGGCATCGTCGTCGAAAGTGGCGTTGACGTCGGGTTGTTCGGAAATGGCCTTGACCAACGCCCGCATCAGGAAGGGCAGAACCGTCAGCTTCGGATGATCAGGCTTGCGATCGCCGTTCATTGTGGCGCGCAACTCCTCAAGCGCGGACATATCCACTTCCTCCACATAGGTGATGTGGGGGATGCGCGAGGCGGAAAGCACCATCTTCTCGGCGATGCGGCGGCGCAGGCCGGTCAGCTTGATCTCCTCGGTCGCCGTCTTCTTGGCAAAACCGTTCTTGACCGCCGCGGGAGCGGTTCCAGGGGTTAGGAATTGTTCGATATCCTCGCGCAGGATACGCCCGGCCGGCCCTGTCCCCTGCACCTGCCTGAGATCGACGCCGCTTTCCCTGGCGAAGAGCCGCACGGAGGGAGCGGCAAGCGGCTTTTCCGCCGGCGCCGGAGTTGGCGCTGCCGGAGCAGGTTTTGCAATCTCCGCCTTGGGCGTTTCGGCAATCGGCGTCTGCGAAATCCCTACGGGCTGCGCCTCGCCGCCATCTCCCGCCGTCTCGATCCGCACCAGTGGAGCCTTGACCGCGATACGGTCTCCGACCTCGCCGGCAAGCCAGGTGACTGTGCCATTCACAGGAGACGGAATCTCCACAGTGGCCTTGTCGGTCATGACGGCGGCGATCACCATGTCCTCGCGGACGGGATCTCCCGTCTTCACGTGCCACTCCACAATCTCGGCCTCAGCGACCCCCTCCCCGACATCAGGCATCTTGATGATGAATTCGCCCACGGCTCAGGCCTCCATAACTTCGGCAAGCGCCCGCCCGACACGGCCGGGACCGGGGAAATAGTCCCACTCCTGCGCATGCGGATAGGGCGTGTCCCAGCCGGCAACACGCACAACCGGCGCTTCGAGATGATAGAAGCAATGCTCCTGCACCAGCGCCACCACCTCCGCGCCGAAGCCGGAGGTCAGGGTTGCCTCATGCACGACGACGCAGCGCCCCGTCTTCGAGACCGATTTGACGATCGTATCGAGATCGAGCGGCAGCAGGCTTCTCAAATCGATCACCTCGGCATCGATGCCGGCATCCTCAGCCGCGGCAAGCGCCACATGCACCATGGTGCCGTAGGCAACGACCGTCACCGCCGATCCCGCGCGCCGTACTTCGGCCTTGCCGATCGGAATGGTGTAGTGGCCATCGGGCACCTCTCCGAGGTCATGTTTCGACCAGGGCGTCACCGGCCGCTCGTGATGGCCGTCGAAGGGACCGTTGTAGAGCCGCTTCGGTTCCAGGAACATGACGGGGTCGGGATCCTCGATCGCCGCGATCAGCAGGCCTTTGGCATCATAGGGATTGGAAGGCACGATCACCTTCAGCCCGCAAACATGGGTAAAAAGCGCCTCCGGACTCTGGCTGTGCGTCTGACCGCCGAAAATGCCGCCGCCGGTCGGCATGCGCACGACGATCGGGCAGGTGAAATCGCCGTTGGAACGGTAGCGGATGCGGGCCGCCTCCTGCGTCAGCTGGTCATAGGCCGGATACATGTAATCGGCGAACTGGATTTCGACGCAGGGCTTCAACCCGTAAGCCGCCATGCCGATTGCCGTGCCGACGATGCCGGATTCGCTGATCGGCGTATCGAAGCAGCGCGTTCTGCCGTATTTTGCCTGCAGGCCCTGTGTGCTGCGAAAGACACCGCCGAAATAGCCGACATCCTCGCCGAAAACGACGACATTGTGGTCGCGTGCCATCGACACGTCCATGGCGCTGCGCACGGCCTCGATCATCGTCATCCTGGCCATGTTAGTACCCCGCCTTCTGTCGCTGGCGGCGGATATGCGGCGGCATCTCGGCATAGACGCCCTCGAAAATGTCGCGCACCGAAGGCCTGCCGCCGGCATGCAGCGTGCCATGCGCCTCTGCCTGGCGCTGCGCCTCGATCACCTCGTCCATGATTTCGGCTTCGGCCTGCACATGCCGCTCCTCCGACCAAGCGCCCTTGACGATCAGATGTTTCTTCAGCCGCAGCACGGGATCGCCGAGCGGCCAGGCCTCCGATTCCGTCTTGGGCCGATAGGCGCTCGGGTCGTCGGAGGTCGAATGCGCGCCGACGCGATAGGTCACATATTCGATCAGCGTCGGGCCGAGATTGCGCCGCGCGCGCTCCGCCGCCCAATGGGCGACGGCATGGACGGCGAGATAGTCGTTTCCGTCGACACGCAGCGCCGGAATACCGAAGCCAAGGCCGCGAGCGGCGAAGGTGCCGGAACCGCCGCGGGCAATACCCTGGAAGGTCGAGATCGCCCACTGATTGTTGACGATGTTGAGAATAACCGGCGCCTTGTAGGTCGAGGCGAAAACGAGCGCCGAGTGGAAATCCGATTCCGCCGTCGATCCGTCGCCGATCCAGGCGGCGGCAATGCGGCTGTCGTTCTTGATCGCCGAGGCCATCGCCCAGCCGACGGCCTGCACATATTGGGTGGCGAGATTGCCCGAGATGGTGAAGAAGCCGTGTTCCTTGGAGGAATACATGATCGGCAGTTGCCGGCCGCGCAGGGGATCGCTCTCGTTCGAGTAGATCTGGTTCATCATCTCGACCATCGGATAGTCGTCGGCAATCAGCAGGCCTGCCTGGCGATAGGTCGGAAAATTCATGTCGCCCTTCTCGAGCGCCTTGCGAAAGGCGCAACTGACGGCCTCTTCGCCGAGATGCTGCATGTAGAAGGAGGTCTTGCCCTGCCGCTGCGCCATCAGCATGCGGGCGTCGAAGGCGCGCAGCTTCATCATGTTGCGAAGCCCGGTCAGCAACTCCTCGTCAGCGAGCGACCCCGCCCAGGGACCGACCGCCTCGCCCTCGCGATTCAAAACACGGATAATGGAATAGGCGAGGTCGCGGATATCTTCGGATGCGACATCTACCTCCGGCCGCGGCACGGAGCCGGCCTTGGCAATCTTGACGTTGGAAAAATCGGGCTGACCGCCGGGACGAACGGCGGGTTCGGGGACATGCAGGCTCAAGCGAGCGGAATCCACCATATCTTTTCTTTCCTCCCTTTGCCGGCCTTGCTCCCCTCCTCCGGAAGTAGGGCCGGATGTGGTGCTTAGAGATTGCGGGCGATCACCATGCGCTGCACGTCGCTCGTTCCTTCATAGATCTGGCAGATGCGCACATCGCGGTAGATGCGCTCGACCGGATAATCGGCCATGTAGCCATAACCGCCATGGATCTGGATCGCGTCTGAGCAGACGCGCTCGGCCATCTCGGAGGCAAAGAGTTTCGCCATCGAGGCTTCCGACAGGCAGGGCAGCCCGGCCTCCCTGAGCGACGCGGCATGAAAGACGAGCTGCCGCGCCGCCTCGATCCGCACCGCCATATCGGCAAGGCGGAAGGCAACGGCCTGGTGCTCCAAGATCGGCTTGCCGAAGGCCGTACGCTCGCGGGCGTAGTCGCGCGCTGCCTCGAAGGCCGCCCGCGCCATGCCGACCGCCTGCGCCGCAATGCCGATCCGCCCGCCCTCGAGATTGGCGAGCGCGATGCGATAGCCCTCGCCTTCCGCACCGAGCGTGAGTTCTGCCGGAATGCGCATGCTGTTGAAGGCGATCTGGCAGGTATCGGAGGAATGCAGTCCAAGTTTTTCCTCGACGCGGATCACCTGGTAGCCCGGTGTATCCGTCGGCACGATGAAGGCGGTGATGCCCTTCTTGCCGACATCGGGATCGGTAACGGCAAAGACGATGATGATATCGCCGTTCTTTCCCGAGGTGATGAATTGCTTGGAGCCGTCGAGCACATAATGACCGCCGTCACGCCGCGCCCGGGTCTTCAGGTTGGAGGCATCGGAACCGGCCTGCGGCTCGGTCAGCGCAAAGCCGCCAATCCATTCGCCGCTGGCCAGTTTCGGCAGGAAGCGCTGCCGCTGCTCCTCGGTACCGAATTTCAGGATCGGCACGCAGCCGACGGAGCTATGCACGCTCATGATCGTCGAACACGGTCCGTCGCCGGCGGCAATTTCCTCCAGCGCCGCCGCATAAGCAATCACACCGGTATCCGACCCGCCATAGGCTTCCGGCACCAGCATGCCGAGCAGCCCGAGTTCGCCCATTTCCTTCAGTTCCTCGCGCGGGAAGAGATGCTCCCGGTCGCGTTTGGCTGCCCCCGGGGCCAGCCGGTCGCGGGCAAAGTCGCGGGCGAGATCTGAGATCTGCTGTTGGAGGTCGGAAAGGATCATCTATTGCGCCCTCCCCGCTCGTGCCGCTCGATGGCGACAGCCGTCGCCTCGCCGCCGCCGATGCAGAGCGCGGCCATGCCGCGCTTCAGACCGTATCGTTCCAGCGCCGCAAGCAGCGTCACCAGAATCCGGGCTCCTGAAGCGCCGATCGGATGGCCGAGCGCGCAGGCGCCGCCATGCACGTTCACTTTTTCATGCGGCAGGTTGAGGTCACGCATCGCCGCCATGGCAACGACGGCGAAAGCCTCGTTGATTTCGAACAGATCGACCTCCGACAGCGGCAGGCCGGTGCGATCGGACAGTTTCTGCAGCGCGCCTATCGGCGCCGTGGCGAAAAGATTAGGTGCCTGTGAATGCGTGGCGTGGCCGAGGATGGTGGCGAGCGGCTTCAGGCCGCGACGCTCCGCCTCGGAGCGGCGCATCACCACAAGGGCTGCCGCGCCATCGGAGATCGAGCTGGAATTGGCGGCAGTTACCGTACCGCCCTCGCGGAAGGCGGGCTTCAGCGTCGGGATCTTGTCGAGCTTCGCCTTGCCGGGCTGTTCATCGCGGCTCGCCACCTGCTCGGCTTTACCCGATTTTACCGTGACCGGCACGATTTCGCTGTCGAAACAGCCTTCGGCAATCGCCTTCTGCGCCCGCGTCAGCGAGGCGATGGCGTAGTTGTCCTGCGCCTCGCGCGTGAACTGATAGGCCTCGGCGCAATCCTCCGCGAAGCTGCCCATCAAGCGCCCCTTGTCATAAGCATCCTCCAGCCCATCGAGGAACATGTGATCCACGACACGCCCATGACCGAGCCTGTAGCCGCCACGGGCCTTGTCAAGGAGATAGGGCGCATTGGTCATGCTTTCCATGCCACCTGCAACCGCTACAGAAGCGCTGCCGGCGGCGATCAGGTCATGCGCCATCATCACCGCCTTCATGCCCGAGCCGCACATCTTGTTGACGGTGCTGGCCGCGGTCGCGAAAGGCAGGCCGGCATGGATCGCCGCCTGACGCGCCGGCGCCTGTCCCTGCCCCGCCGGCAGCACACAGCCGAAGACGACCTCCTCGATCGCCTCGGCCTCGACACGGCTCCGCTGCAGCGCCGCGCGGATCGCTGTTGCTCCCAGTTCCGGCGCCGTCGCCTCCTTCAGCTCTCCCTGAAAGCTGCCGATCGGGGTGCGCGCCGCACCGACGATGACGATGGGATCCTGCAATGTCATGTTTCCTCCTCTGGGCAACGCGCTCAGCGCGCGCCCATCCGCAATGCGCCGTCGAGACGGATGACCTCGCCGTTCAGCATGTTGTTTTCCAAGCTATGACGCACCAGCCCGGCGAATTCCGCCGGACGGCCGAGCCGCGGCGGAAAGGGCACGCTCTTGCCGAGTGCTGCCTGAACCTCGACCGGCATATCAGCCATCATCGGCGTTTCGAAAATGCCGGGTGCGATCGACACGACGCGAATGCCGTGACGGGCAAGCTCGCGGGCGATCGGCAAGGTCATCGCCGCCACCCCGCCCTTGGAGGCGGCATAGGCTGCCTGGCCGATCTGACCATCGAAGGCGGCAACCGAGGCCGTATTGACGATGACACCGCGTTCGCCTTCCGCATCCGGCTCGATCGTGTGGATCGCTGCGGCGGCCAGCCGGATCATGTTGAAGGTACCGATGAGATTGATGCCGACGGTGCGGGCAAAACTCTCCAGCCGGTGCGGTCCGTCGCGGCCGATCACCTTTTCGGCCGGTGCGACGCCTGCGCAGTTCACCAATCCGCGCAGGCTGCCAAAGGCTTCGACGGCAGCGGCAACCACCGCCGCCCCCTCCTCGCCATCGGTCACATCGGCCTTGACGAAGCGGGCATCGCTTCCGAATTCCCGGGCGATTTCCTGACCGGCTTCCGCGTTGAGATCGGCGATAGTCACCCGTCCGCCGGCCTCCACGAGCGCGCGCACTGTTGCCGCACCCAAGCCGGAGCCGCCGCCGGTCACGATGAAACTTGCTCCACGGATCAGCATGAATCTCTTCCTCCCTGCCGACCGCGCCCCCTCCAAGCGCAACCGACTGATACGATTCTATTCGCTCCACCTATTGCAAGCGATGACAGAACTGCTCCATAATTTCGGCCAGTTTTGCCATAGCGAGGATAGAATGGCCGAGATCGAGCGACGCATGATCGCGCCGGGCTTCGTCGAGGAGGCACTCGACAGCCTGCGGCGGCTCGGCAAGCCGACGGCGCCGGTCCTTGCCCGCGTCGGCCTGGCATCCCCAGTCGATCAGCCGGTTTCGGCAGAGACCTATGGCGCGCTCTGGCTGGCGATCGCCGCCGAGCTCGACGATGAATTCTTCGGCATGGGCGCACGGCCGATGCGCAGCGGCAGCTTCACGCTGCTCTGCCACTCTGTGCTGCATGCGCCGACGCTGGGTCAAGCGCTCCGCCGGGCGCTGCGCTTCCTCGATGTCGTGCTCGACGACCCCCGGGGGCGGCTCGTCATCCGCGACGGTCTGGCCGAGATCGAGCTCAGCGATGCCGGCGGCCCGCGTTCGGCCTTCGCCTACCGCACCTATTGGATCATCCTGCATGGCATCATCTGCTGGCTGGTCGGCCGGCGCATTCCGATCCGGCTCGTCGATTTCCGCTGCGCGGAACCCAGACAAGGGGCCGACTACCGGCTCTTCTTCGGCGCCCCGGTGCGTTTCTCGCAAGCCATCAGCCGGCTCGGCTTCGACAGCGCCTTGCTCGACCTGCCGGTGGCGCGCAGCGAACAGGCGCTCAAACAGTTCCTACGCGGCGCGCCCGCCAATATTCTGGTGCGCTACCGCTATGATGCCGGCATCGCCGCCGCCGTCCGCCGGCGCTTGAACCAGGCAACGCCTGCCATGTGGCGGAGTTTTGCCGAGCTTGCCGCCGATATGCGCATGCCGCCCTCCACGCTCCGCCACCGTCTGCATGACGAGGGACAAAGCTATGCCGCCATCAAGGACGATATCCGCCGGGATCTCGCCGTCGAACTGCTGCTGAACACGTCGATGACCATCGGTGAGATTGCCGTGCAGCTCGGCTATTCCGAGCCGAGCGCATTCTTCCGGGCCTTCCGGAAATGGATGGATAAGAGTCCGGAAGCCTTTCGCCGGGAGGAGGCTCTCTCGCAATTGGATGAGCCATCACAATCAAGAGCACTTTGACCCTGCCGCAACCCGCGCTACATATTTCAGCGGGAGGAGTGCCATGTTTGATTTTTCGCTCGGCGAAACCGCGGACGCGATCCGTGAAACGACGGCGCGGTTTGCCGCCGATCATATTGCTCCACTGGCTGTGGAGATCGACGAAAGCAACACGTTTCCACGCCAGCTCTGGCCCGAGATGGGTGCGCTCGGCCTGCATGGGATCACCGTCGAGGAAGAATTCGGTGGCGCCGGTCTCGGTTATCTCGAGCATGTCGTCGCCATGGAGGAAGTTTCGCGCGCCTCGGCCTCCGTGGGGCTCAGTTACGGCGCCCATTCCAATCTCTGCGTCAACCAGATCCGCCGCTGGGCCTCACCGGAGCAGAAGCGCCGCTATCTGCCGAAGCTGATCTCCGGCGAACATGTCGGTTCGCTCGCTATGTCGGAGGTCGGCGCCGGTTCCGATGTTGTCTCCATGCGGTTGCGTGCCGAGAAAAAAGGCGACCGCTATGTTCTGAACGGCACCAAGTTCTGGATCACCAATGCGCCGCATGCCGATGTGCTTGTTGTCTATGCCAAAACCGATCCCGCAGCCGGCCCGAAAGGCATTTCCGCCTTGATCATCGAAAGGGGCCTGCCGGGTTTCAGCGTCTCCAAGAAGCTCTCCAAGCTCGGCATGCGCGGCAGCGATACGGCCGAACTGGTCTTCGAGGATTGCGCGGTGCCGGCCGAGGCGCTGATGGGCCGGGAGGGAGAAGGTGTGAAGATCCTGATGTCCGGTCTCGATTACGAGCGCGCCGTGCTTGCCGCCGGCCCGCTCGGCATCATGCAGGCCTGCCTCGATGTCGTGCTGCCCTATGTGCGCGACCGCAAGCAATTCGGCAAAGCGATCGGCGATTTCCAGCTGATGCAAGGCAAGATCGCCGATATGTATGTGGCGCTGAATTCGGCGCGCGCCTATGTCTATACCGTCGCTCGCGCCTGCGACGCCGGCCGCGCGACGCGCACCGATGCAGCTGCTGCGATCCTCTTTGCCAGCGAGAATGCCGTGAAGGTCTCGCTGGAGGCGATCCAGGCGCTCGGCGGCGCCGGCTATACCAAGGAGTGGCCGGTCGAGCGCTTTTTGCGCGACGCCAAGCTTTACGATATCGGCGCCGGCACCAATGAGATCCGCCGCTACCTGATCGGCCGGGAGCTCATTGCGTCATGACGGTGATTTCGACTGCGATCGACCGCGACCGCGACAGCGACAGCTTCAAGGCCAATGCCAGCAAGAACAAGGCGCTTATCGACGAACTCCGCGGCCGTTCGGCGAAAGCGCGCGAGGGTGGATCGCAGACAGCACGCGAGCGCCACACCGGCAAGGGCAAGCTGCTGCCACGCGACCGCATCCAGCTTTTGCTCGATGCCGGCAGCCCGTTCCTGGAGATCGGCACGCTGGCGGCCAACGGCATGTATGATGACGAGGCGCCCGGCGCCGGCATCATTACCGGCATCGGCCGCGTTTCCGGCCGCGAGGTGATGATCGTCGCCAATGACGCGACGGTGAAGGGCGGCGCCTATTTCCCGATGACGGTGAAGAAACATCTGCGGGCGCAGGAGATCGCCATGCAGAACCGGTTGCCCTGCCTCTATCTGGTCGATAGCGGCGGCGCCAATCTTCCGCATCAGGCCGAAGTCTTTCCCGACCGCGACCATTTCGGCGCGATCTTCTACAACCAGGCCCAGATGTCGGCCGAAGGCATTCCGCAGATCGCCTGCGTCATGGGAAGCTGCACTGCAGGCGGCGCCTATGTGCCCGCCATGTCCGACGAAACGGTGATCGTGCGCAATCAGGGCACGATCTTCCTGGCCGGTCCGCCGCTGGTGAAGGCCGCGACCGGCGAGATCATCTCGGCCGAAGAGCTCGGCGGCGCCGAAACCCATGGCCGCCGCTCCGGCGTCGTCGATCATGTCGCCGAAAACGACGAACATGCGCTGCTACTCGTTCGCGATATCGCAGCCACTCTCAACAGTGTGAAATTAGTCGATATCGACCTCAAGCAGCCACAGCCGCCGAAACTCGATGCCGAGGATCTCTGCGGCCTCATCCCGGATGATGTGCGCTCGCCCTATGATGTGCGCGAGGTCATCGGCCGGATCGTCGATGGTTCGGAACTGCATGAGTTCAAGCCGCTCTACGGCACCACGCTGGTCTGCGGCTTCGCCCGCATATGGGGCATGCCCGTCGCCGTCATCGCCAACAATGGTGTTCTCTTCTCCGAAAGCGCGTTGAAGGGCGCACATTTCATCGAGCTCGCCTGCCAACGCCGTATACCTTTGCTGTTTCTGCAGAACATTTCCGGTTTCATGGTCGGCGGCCGCTATGAGGCCGGCGGTATCGCCAAGGATGGGGCAAAGCTGGTGACGGCTGTTGCAACCGCTACCGTGCCGAAGGTCACCGTCATCATCGGCGGCAGCTTCGGCGCCGGCAATTACGGCATGTGCGGCCGCGCCTATCGCCCGCGCTTTCTCTTCACCTGGCCGAACAGCCGCATCAGCGTGATGGGCGGCGAACAGGCGGCCTCTGTGCTTGCCACCATACGCCGAGACTCCATGGAGGCGCGCGGTCAGAATTGGCCTATTGAAGAGGAGGAAGCCTTCAAGGCGCCGATCCGCGCGGGCTACGAGGCCGAGGGCAACCCCTATTATGCCACCGCCCGCCTCTGGGACGACGGCATCATCGATCCACGCCAAACGCGGGATGTGCTGGGCCTTGCCTTTTCCGCCTGCCTGAACGCGCCGATCCCGAAAGGGCCGCGCTTCGGCCTGTTCAGGATGTGAGGCCCCGATGATGGAAAGTCTTCTCATTGCCAATAGGGGCGAAATCGCCCGCCGCATCATCCGCACCGCCAAGATGCTCGGCATCCGCACCATTGCCGTCTATTCCGAGGCCGATGCCGGCTTGCCCTTCGTAAGGGAGGCGGACGAGGTGATCGCCATCGGCTCCTCGCCGGCCCACGAAAGCTATCTCTCGCAGACCCGCATCCTCGAGGCCGCCCAGAAAACCGGCGCTGCCGCGATCCATCCCGGCTACGGTTTCCTTTCGGAAAATGCCGAGTTTGCCGAAGCGGTGGAAAAGGCCGGCATCATCTGGGTCGGCGCGCCGCCCGCGGCCATCCGCGCCATGGGCCTCAAAGATGCCGCGAAGGAATTGATGCAGGCATCAGATGTGCCCGTGACCCCCGGCTATATGGGCGCGGACCAGAGCGAAGAGAGGTTGGCCAGTGGAGCGGAGGCGACGGGTTATCCCGTACTCATCAAGGCGGTTGCCGGCGGCGGCGGCAAGGGCATGCGCCGCGTCGACCGGCCTGAGGATTTCGCCGAGTTTCTCGCCTCCTGCCGCCGCGAAGCGGCCGCCTCCTTCGGCGATGACCGCGTACTGATCGAACGATACATCAGCAATCCGCGGCATATCGAGGTGCAGGTCTTTGCAGACACGTTCGGCAATTGCGTACATCTCTTCGAACGCGACTGCTCGCTGCAACGCCGACACCAGAAGGTGATCGAAGAAGCCCCTGCCCCGGGCCTCGATGCCGCGACACGCGCGGCAATCTGCGACGCCTCCGTCAAGGCCGCAAAGGCGGTGAACTATGTCGGCGCGGGCACCATCGAATTCATTGCCGATGCCTCCGAGGGACTACGTCCCGATCGTATCTGGTTCATGGAGATGAATACGCGGCTGCAGGTCGAACACCCCGTCACCGAGGCAATTACTGGCGAAGATCTGGTGCTCTGGCAGCTGAAGGTCGCTAGCGGCGAACCCTTGCCGAAAATGCAGGATGAGATCGCCATGAATGGCGGGGCCTTCGAAGCCCGGCTCTATGCCGAAAATCCTGCCGCCGGCTATCTGCCCTCGATCGGCCGGCTTGAACATCTCAGCCTGCCGGGGTCCGTCCGTGTCGATAGCGGCGTCGAGCAAGGGGATGACATCACCGCCTTCTACGATCCGATGATAGCCAAGATCATTGCCCATGGGCCGAACCGCGAGGCCGCACTTTCGAAGCTCGCAGCCGCCTGCGCAGGTATCGAGGTCTGGCCGGTCAAATCCAATGCCGGCCTGCTTGCCCGCATCGCCGTCGATCCGGATTTTCGCGCAGCTCGGATCGATACCGGCTTTCTCGACCGCCACGGAGATAGCCTGGTGACGACGGAACCGAGCGAAATCGCGATCGACACCGCGGCCACCGTGCTTTCAAGAAATACGGATGGTGATCCCTGGTCCGCGCTCACCGGGTTCCGCATCGCCGGCGCGGATGACAAGAGGGTGCGCATCCGTATCGGCGATCACCTCCTTTGGGGCCAATCACGTCCGAATCTTGCGGCAAAGACCGTCACGATCGGTGAAACGACGGTGCTTTTCGACGCCGGCAATGCCTGGCCGATTAGTCTGCCCGTTGCCAGCGAAGTCGAGGCAAGTCAGGGCGCCGGCGATGGCGCGATCCTGTCACCCATGCCCGGCCTCGTCATTTCGGTGGATGTCGCCGAAGGCGATCGTGTCGCCAGGGGCGACCGCCTGCTGACGGTCGAAGCGATGAAAATGGAACATTCGCTGCGTGCGCCCTTCGACGGAATCGTCGAAAAATTGCAGGTTTCCCCGGGTATCAGGGTCTCGGAGAACCAACTCGTCGTCAGCGTTGTGAAGGAGAAGGATTGATGGCCGGCCGTTATTTCGACGAGTGGACGGTCGGCGACCGCATCGCCCATGACCTCCGTCGCACGGTCACCGAGACCGACAATCTGCTGTTCACGACGCTCTCCCACAATCCGCAGCCGCTGCATCTCGACGCCGATTATGCCGCCGGCACCGAATTCGGCCGGATCGTCGTCAACGGCACCTTCACTTTTGCGCTCACCGTCGGCCTTTCGGTCGGCGACACGACGCTCGGCACGCTCGTCGCCAATCTCGGCTATGACAAGGTGACGATGCCAAAGCCGGTCTTCATCGGCGATACGCTGCGGGTGGAAACCGAGGTGATGGAGTTGCGTCGCTCGAACTCCCGCCCCGATGCCGGCATCGTCACCTTCCAACACATGACACTGAACCAGCGCGGCGAGATCGTCTGCCAGTGCCTGCGCACGGCAATGCTGAAGGTGAAGCCGTCATGAGGCTGCGCTCGCTGCTCTTTGCGCCCGGTGACCGGCCGGAACGTTTCGAGAAGGCGCTCGCCTCGGGCGCCGATGCCGTCATTCTCGACCTGGAAGATGCGGTTGCGCCCCTAAACAAGCCGAAAGCGCGCGAGAGCGTGCACGAGTTCGTCTTGCATCATGCCGGCGAGACCCCTCTCCTGATCCGCATCAATCCCCTCGCCTCGCCAGAATTCGAAGACGACCTTGCCGCTTTGAGCGGCCTTCATCCTTTCGCGATCGTGCTGCCGAAGGCCGAGGGTGCTGCTTCGGTGCTGAAGCTCGCAGGCTCTCTTGCATCTGCAATGCCCATCCTGCCGATCGCAACCGAAACGCCATCGGCGATCTTCGAGATCGGCAGCTACCGGGATGTCTCGACCAGCCTCTGCGGCCTGACATGGGGTGCGGAGGATCTGCCCGCCGCGATGGGGGCTACGACCGCGCGGAGGACGGATGGCCGCTATACGCCACCTTACGAGCTTGCCCGTTCGCTCACACTATTCGGCGCCCATGCCGCCGCCGTTCCGGCAATCGACACCGTCTATCCCGATTTCCGCGATCTCAACGGTCTCAGGGCCTATGTCGGCCGCGCCCGGCGCGACGGCTTTTCCGGCATGATGGCCATCCATCCAAGCCAGGTCGAAGTGATCAATCACGCCTTCACGCCGGATGCATCCGAAATCGCCTGGGCGGAGAAAGTCGCCGCCGCCTTCGCCGCCAGGCCCGACGCAGGCGTCTTCCAGCTCGACGGACGTATGCTGGACCTGCCGCATCTCAAGCTCGCGATCCGCATCCTGGAGATAACAGGCCGATAGCCAGCGAGGCGCTCGCTTGACCGTCTTCGGTCAATTAATCTGACTTCGCAGCTCGCTCGGGAGCGTTCTGCCCTTGTTCCGTCAGGTAGCCGGCGCCAATGGCGACGTAGAGGTCCACATAGTCCTTGGCGGCCTGCTGCACGGTGGCTGCAAGACTTGCCTGGGCATCGGAGACGGAACGCTGAGCGTCCAGGACGTCAAGCAGCGACGAGGCGCCGTCTTTATAGCTCGTCGTTGAAAGCGCGAGTGATTCCTCCGCCGTCTGCACCTGCCTGCGCAGCGGCGCCAGTGTCTGCGTGTCATGGCGAACTGCCGACAGGGCGTTTTCCACTTCTTCGACCCCGTTCAGCACCGCCTCTTTCCAGGCGAGATACTGGGTCTTGGCATCGGATTTTTCGATATCAACATTCGCACGCAATTTGCCGCCATCGAAGATCGGCAGGTTGAGCGTCGGTCCGAACGACCAACTGGTCAAGGTTCCGCCGCTGGCGCCCGATGATTTGACCCAGCTCGGCGAGATCGAACCGGAGAGCGAGATCGATGGATAAAGCTGGGCTTCGGCAGCACCGATATCGGCCACGGCCGCCGCCAGCTCGCGTTCTGCCTTGCGGATATCGGGACGGTTGCGGATCAGGTCGGCCGGAATGCCGGCGCGAATGTCGCCGCGGAAAACCGGCTGACCGGCGCTTTTCTGCAGTTCGCCCATCAGCGAAGCCGCCGGCATCCCGAGCAGAGTGGCAATGTGATGTGCCGATTCGGTGAAGCTCTGTTGGAGGCCAGGAATGTCGGACTTTGTCGACTGTACCAGACCCTCGGCCTGAACGACGTCGAGGCGGGAGGCCGCACCTGCCTTGAGCTGCAGCTGCGTGAGTTCGTAAGTCTGTTGGCGGGATTTCAGGCTCGCCTGTGAAAGCGCGATGCGCTGCTGGTAATAGCGGGCGTCGATATAGCTCTCGACCAAGTCTTTCAGGAAGGTGAGCTTTGCATTGTCGGCCGTTGCATAGGCGGCGCCCAGCGAGGCAATCGCACTCTCCTTCGAGCGACGGTACTGGCCGAAGAAGTCGAGCAGCCAGGAAAGGCTGGCCTCGCCGCCTGTCGTATTCGTGGTGCCGATGGTCGTACGCTCAGAACCCTTCTCACCGGACACGGTGTGCGATGCGCCGACATCGAGGCTCGGCAGGCCACCGGCACCGGCAACCGTGACATTGGCGGAAGCCGAATTGATCCGCTCGAGCGCCTGCAGGACATCAAGGTTCTCGCTGAGACCATGAGCAACCAGGCCGTCGAGCTGCTTGTCACGATAGGCCGTCCACCACTGCGCCGTCACGACATCGCCGTTGCTCTTGGTCCCGCCCTCTCGGAACTTAGCAGGAAGCGGCATCTGTGGGGGAACGTGATCCGGGCCGCTGACGCAGCCCGCCAGCAGAAGCATGAATGCCGATGCGGCGTAGCGGAGGGATGATATTTTCGTGCAGAGCGACGGACTCACAGGCGAGCTTTCTGAACCGGGATCGTAGGTTCAGGCTTAGCGGCGCCAACGTTAATGGCGGTAAAGGCACTGTAAAGTTAGGTAAAATCGCGGGGAGCCGGATCAGGCTTGGTCGTCAGCCGAACCATAGGGCGTCGGCTTTCTGGGAAGCTCCAGGGTGATTGCCAGACCTCCGGCATCCGGCAACGATGCATACACACGCCCGCCATGGCGCTCGATGGCCTGCCTGGTGATTGCCAGACCCAGGCCATATCCGCCGCTCGGCACAGCCTCGTCTCCGCGTGAGAACGGCTGGAAGATCCGTTCGAGTTCGTCCCGCCTGACACCTGGCCCTTGATCGGTGACACAGATTTTGAGCCGCTCGGCCGTCGCCTCGCAGGACACGGATATGCGCGAATGCTCGGCCGTATATTTGACGGCGTTGCGGACGACGTTTTCGAGCGCCCTGTAGATCAGTTCGCCTTCGACTTCTGCGCGGAAGGTGCCCTCGACACTGGTTGTGATCGAGACCTCCCGCGCCTGGGCTTCGAATGCGGCGTCGCCGAGGATTTCGTTCAGGAGTTCGATGACATCAAGCGTGTGCGTTTTCAGCGGTCGGCTGGATCCCGCAGTCAACCTGGCAAGCGTCAGAACTTCGCCGACCAGTGCATCGAGCCGTTCGACCTCCCGGTCCATGCGGTCCAGCATGGCGCCGAGTTTCGCAGGGCTCTGCCGCAGCACGCCGACAGCGGCCTGCAGGCGGGACAAAGGCGAACGCAGCTCGTGGGAGACATCGTGGAACAACCGCTGCTGCGCATCCTGCAGCTCCTGAAGCCGGGCGGCGCTGGAATCGAAGTCATGCGCAAGCGCGGTGACCTCGTCTTTTCGGCCGGCCATTTTGTCACCGATGCGGAAGTCGAAGCGGCCATGCGCAAGCGCGCTCAAGCCATCACGAAGATGCACGACGGGACGAATGAGGTACCGGGCAAGTGCGCCTGCCGATATCGTGCTGGAAATCAGGATCGCGAGCCACGGTATGAACGGACCAATGGCGTCGAACGTGAAAGTGGCCCGAACCGGCAGGGAAATCTGATAGCAAACTCCGTCCTTCAGGACGGATCTTGTATCGACGGTCTTTGGAACAGCACAGGCATCGGCTTTCGCAGTCTTGGAGATCGTCAGACCGGGCGGTAGCGTCTCTTCGCTTGTGCGCACGAAATAGGTGGCGGCATCTTCGCCATCTTTGGCGAGCACGTTTGCGGTCAGGTTCAGGGTGATCGCTCGCCGCTCTTCATCCAGTTCGCGCGCAAAAGGAACCCCCTGGAGAAAATTGACGAGCAGGAAGATCACGCCGACTGTCACCGCCATCGTCAGCCAGATCGTCGTGAAGAATTTCCAGAAAAGCCGGGGCATGGTCAGTCCACGAGAAGTTGATAGCCCTGGCCGCGAACGGACTGGATCCAGGATTGTCCGTCCTCCCTCAGTCCGAGCTTCTGACGAACGCTGCTGATATGAACGTCGATACGGCGATCGAACGGGGTCAGCGGCTTGCCGAAGGCCCGCTTCGAAATGTCCTGCTTCGACACGAGCTGGCCGGCGCTGCGGGCGAGGACCTCGATCAGGCTGAATTCCGTGCCGGTCAGTTCCAAGCTTTCGCCGCGCCATTCGGCGATCCTGCTGCTCGGATGAATCACGAGTTTTCCCGCCCTTATCGTGTCGGTCGAAGTACCGGCCGCCGGCTGGCCTGCCCGGCGGAGGATAGCGCGCAACCTCGCCGCAAGTTCGCCCGGCGAGCATGGCTTCGGCACATAGTCGTCGGCGCCGAGATTGAGACCCGATATCCTGTCGACGTCATCGCCCCTTGCGGTCAGCATCAGGACCGGGACCTGGCTGAGCTTCCTGATCCTCTGCAGAACCTCGATCCCGTTCATCCGAGGCATCATGATGTCGAGCACGATGATATCGACCGTATTGCCGGCCGCCGCCGCAATGGCGGCGCGACCGTCCGTATCGGTGACGACCTCATATCCTTCTTCGACCAGATATTCCTGCAAAAGCGTCGTCAGCTCGGCATCATCGTCGATGAGGAGAACTTTGTTCATTCACTTCGTCCGTCATTAATCCCAAGAAGCCATACAGCACAAACACAGTCGCGCGACCGAGTTTTACCTAACTTAACACTAACTTGACCGCACTTAACGTTCACCCCGTTACTTATCCTTCCATGACATCACCGCGAGCCAGGATCGGGTTGCCTCATCATGAGCCGCAATCCCTCATCGAGTTGGCACGGATCGGGAAAAGGCACCCATGCCTTCGACCACAAGGAATGCATCATTGAGAAAACCGCCCAGAATATTCGCTGCCGCTCTTGTTGCGGCAGCGCTCCTGCTTCCCCTGCGCAATGGGATGGCGGATCAATCCGCCGCCCCCGCCCTGACCGTCTCGCTGGTGACGCCGGCTGAGCGAGACTGGCCGGAAACCGTTCCCGCAAGCGGCTGGCTGAAGCCCTGGCAGGAAGCCATCATCGCTTCCGAGACGAGCGGTCTGCGCGTAACCGAAATCCTGGCCGACGTCGGCTCCGTGGTTAAGAAGGGGCAGACCCTCGTCCTGATGTCGCAGGACAGCGTGCAGGCCGACCTTCGCAAGCAGGAGGCGGCCGTCGTGACCGCTAAGGCAAACCTGACAAAGGCGAAGGCCAATGCGGATCGGGCTCGCCAGCTCCAACCCTCCGGCGCCCTCTCGGATGAAAAGATCGTCGAATATTTCGCCGACGAACAGACGGCAACGGCAAGTCTTGCGTCAGAAGAGGCGGCGCTCGACAGCCAGAAGATCAAGCTCGACCAGACAACCGTCACGGCCGTCGACGACGGTCTGATAACCTCGCGATCGGCCGAACTCGGCGCGGTCGTCTCGTCGGGCACCGAACTGTTTCGCCTGGTCCGCCAGCAGCGCGTCGAATGGCAGGCCGAGGTTTCGGCTCGTTACCTCTCACGCATCTCGGAAGGATTGAGCGTCGACATCGACGGGCCGGACGGACGTCCCATTCAGGGCAAGGTAAGGCTCGTCGGACCTTCGATCGACACCAATACAAGCCGGGCGATCGTCTATGTCGCGCTTCCCCAGGATGTTCAGCCGCGCACCGGCCTTTATGTCACCGGCACTATCGAACTGAGGACCACGCCGGCGCTGACGGTTCCGGAGACGGCGATCGTTTTCCGCGACGGCATAAACTACGTCTTCACCGCCGGCGAGGACAAGCGGGTAAGGCGGGTGCGAGTGGAGACCGGCCGCCGCAACGACGGCGAAGTCGAGATCGTCTCCGGCCTAGATAAGTCGGCGAGAGTGGTGACGTCGGGCGGAGCGTTTCTGTCCGACAACGATCTCGTGAAGACTGCAGGAGAAGGTTGATGAACTTTTCCGCATTTTCGATCCGCAATCCCGTACCGGCAATCCTGCTCTTTGCGATGCTTGCCGTCGGCGGTTTGCTGGCCTTCAAGCATCTGCCGGTCCAGAACTTCCCCGATATGGACCTCCCGACCATCAAAATTACCGCGACGCTCGATGGCGCAGCACCTTCGCAGCTCGAAACGGAGGTCGCCCGCACGATCGAGGACAATCTTGCCTCGCTGAGCTATCTCGACCACGTTACGACGACGATCACCGATGGCACGGTGTCGATCAGCGTGTCCTTCAAACTGGAGAAGGACAGCGAAACGGCCCTGAACGAGGTCCGCAACGCCGTCGACAGCGCAAAGGCCGATCTGCCGGCGCAGATGCAAACGCCAAGCGTCACCAAAGTTACCGTGCAGAGTTCGGCGCTGGTCACCTATGCCATCCAGTCTACCGCCCTTAATGAAACCGAGCTCTCCTGGTTCATCGACAACGATCTGACCAAGGCGCTCCTATCGGTATCGGGCGTCGGACAGGTCAACCGCATCGGCGGTGTCGACCGCGAGGTTCACGTCGACCTCGATCCGACAACGATGGCGGCATTCGGCGTCACGGCGACCACTGTGTCGGCGCAATTGAAGTCGGTTCAGGCCGATACTTCTGGTGGCCTTGGAGAGATTGGCGGCACTCGTCAGACATTACGCACGCTCGGCGCCGTGGCGTCGGTCGATGCTCTGAAGGAGCTCAGAATTCCTCTGGCCAACGGGCAGCAGGTTCGTCTCGACGATGTCGCATCCGTCACGGACAGCTTCGCCGAGCGGTCCTCGATGGCTTATCTCGACGGCAAACCGGTGGTCGCCGTCGAGATCAAGCGCTCGAACGGGTTTTCGGACAGCGGTGTCGCGGACGACGTCGACAAGGCGATGAAACAGTTCGCAGCCAAGCATTCCAACGTCCAGATCGAGGAGGCCTACAGCACGCTCGGACCGATCATCGACAACTACGATGGTTCGATGCACATGCTGTACGAGGGGGCGATCCTGGCGATCATCGTCGTCTGGCTCTTCCTTCGGGACTGGCGTGCAACGATCCTGTCGGCCGTGGCGCTGCCGCTGTCGGTCATACCGACCTTCCTTGTCATGTACCTGGCCGGCTTCAGCCTGAATATCGTCACCTTGCTGGCGCTGTCGCTCGTGGTCGGCATTCTCGTCGATGATGCCATCGTCGAGGTCGAGAACATCGCCCGCCACCTGCAGATGGGCAAGCGGCCGATCGACGCCGCTCTGGAGGCGGCCAACGAGATCGGGCTCGCCGTCATCGCAACCACCTTCACGCTGGTCGCGGTCTTCCTGCCGACGGCCTTCATGAGTGGCATACCGGGCCTTATATTCCGCCAGTTCGGTATCACCGCCGCAGTTGCGGTCCTCGTCTCGCTCGTCGTCGCGCGGCTGCTGACGCCGATGATGGCCGCCTATTTCATGAAGGCCCATCCGACCGAGGAAAAGGACGGCCGCATCATGCGCGCCTATCTGGCAATCGTGAAGGCCGCCATGAATCGCCGGAAGACCACGGTGGCCGTGACTGCCGTCGTCGTCGCACTTTCGTTTGCCACTATCCCACTCCTGAAATCCGGCTTCCTGCCCGCTTCCGACGACGCGCGAGCTCAGATCACGCTCACCATGCAGCCGGGTGCAACTATCGAGCAGACGGACGCCGCGACCACGAAGGCCGCCGATATCGTCGGCAAACTCCAGGACGTGACACATGTCTTTTCTTCGGTCGGTTCCGCATCCTCGGGCGGCGGCCCCGACTCCAGCACCACGAGCAACGTCGGATCCGCCACGATCGTCGCTGTGCTGTCGCCCATCGGCGAGCGTGACCGCAAACAGTCGGAAATCGAAAACGACATCCGGCAGGCTCTTTCGGTCCTATCAGGCGTGCGGGTCGCAGTCGGCGGCGGCGGCAACGGCACAAAGCTGGAGATCACCCTTGCCAGTGACGATGCCGACGCGCTTGACAGTGCAAGCACGGCACTTGAAGAGCAGCTCCGCACGCTGCAGGGCATCGGCGCGGTGACATCGACCGCAGCCAGGCAGGCGCCGGAGATCCAGATCACGCCCGACTTCGCCCGCGCAGCAGCGCTTGGGGTGACGTCGAGCGCCATCGCCGAGGCCGTGCGCGTGGCGACGAACGGAGACTACTCTGCCGACCTGCCGAAGCTCAACCTGCCGCAGCGCCAGGTTCCGATCGTCGTCCGCTTCAGCCCCGAGACGCGCACGAAGCTCGACGACATCAAGAACATGCGAGTGGCAGGAACGAACGGCAATGTCGATCTCGGATCGATTGCCGATATCCGGATCGGCGGCAGCCCGTCGGAGATCGACCGTATCGACCGGATGCGCAATGTCACTCTTTCCGTCGAGCTCAACGGCCGCATCCTGGGCGACGTCAACCGCGAAGCGCAGGCCCTGCCGGCGCTCCGGCGCCTGCCGCCGGGGGTCACCCTTGTCGAACAGGGCGAACTTCAGCGCAGTTCGGAGCTGTTCCAGAGCTTTGGCCTTGCAATGGCCATCGGTGTGTTCTGCATCTACGCAGTCCTCGTCCTGCTGTTCCACGACTTCCTGCAGCCACTCACCCTTCTGATGGCTTTGCCGCTCTCGCTCGGCGGTGCGCTGGTGCCGCTGGTGGTGACCGGAACCAGCTTCTCGATGTCGGCCGTCATCGGGCTGCTCATGCTCATGGGCGTGGTGACGAAGAACTCCATTCTCCTCATCGAATACGCGATCATGTCGCGTCGCCAGGGCATGTCGCGGTTCGATGCCCTTGTAGACGCCTGCCACAAGCGCGCGCGGCCGATCATCATGACCACCATTGCCATGGCATTCGGCATGCTTCCGGTCGCTCTCAGCCTGACAGGCGGCGATTCCAGCTTTCGGCAGCCGATGGCGATCGTGGTGATCGGCGGTGTCATGATGTCGACGCTGCTCAGCCTCATCGTCATCCCTGTCATCTTCACTTTTGTCGACGACCTCAACGAGGCGCTCAAGCGCCTCGTGCGCCGGACCGGGCCTGATACTGCCAACACGGAACCGCAGGCATCCAACGATCGCGCGGCGATCACCTTCAAGCCCGAGCTTTCGAAGCGAGGGCAAGGTCAGAGATGACTGCTTTCGATGAACTATTGGCTAGATGGTCCAGCGCCCGATACGGGCGACTCCCGGCGACCTTCATCGCAACCTCTTCGGTCGAATTCCCTCCCCCGGAACAAGACCGCGGGACGTGTTCCCCCGCAGGCGGCCTCGCGCCGCCTGCGCGTCCTGCCCCTTCTCTGCCGACAGCCTACCTCGCCCGCGTCGCAGAATGAACCTTTACCGAACTTTACACTTCCTTAACCGCGCTTAACATCCACACAGCTATTAGAGTTCGACCTCAGTTCAATCCGGAGTGTCGTGTGTCAAAGGCACATCGAAATATTCTGCATTGCCGCTTCGCGGAGCGAAAAGTCATATTTGCCGAGCTTTGGCGGTGGTTGCTGAAGCTTGCTGCTCTCTTAAGTCCCAGGATCCAATCAGGCCGCGCAGAAAACGTTCGAATAGAGCGTCATGCTCTACTGGAAGACATTTCAATTGGAGGAACGGGGTGATCGATGCTCCGGGTGATCAGGGCGCGTTTGCCGGACAGATCGAACAGTTCAACCGGGCAGCATCGTCGGCTGCACCCAGTCCGACTTCGCCGCTCCGGCCGACTGCCGCCTGACCCAGAATGGCGATCGTCTCTATATCCACCTCTTCAACTAGCCTTATCGCCATCTGCATTTCGATGCGCTGGCAGGCAAGATCGAATATGCGCAATTCCTGCATGATGGCAGCGAGGTCACCTGGTTGCGCCCGTCCGCCAATACATTGTGGGCTAACACCCAGTTCCCCGTCGGCGATGATCAAATGACATTCGTCCTGCCGGTGCGCCGGCCTCAGATCGTGGTCCCGGTCATCGAGGTCAAGCTCAAGGCAGGGAGCACCTCCGGCATTCAGGATTAAAGGGCGGCGGACGATCGCGCAGCTGAGATAGATTGCCTGAGCGGGCGGGGCATGCCCGCTCAGATAAACGGCTCCGTCGGCCCCGCCATACGCCGACAGTGGCTACGGATTGGCTTCGGTGGTTTCCACGAAGAGTTGGTTGAGTTGTTTCATCTCGAGCGCATGGGCACGCCTTCTGAGGGCCGCTGCCTGTTTGAGCGTTGCAAGATTGTCTGTTGTCTCGATGAGGTGAGCATCGGCGACGAGCACCTCCGCTTCAATCCTTCCCTGCTCTCTCAATTGCCAGACATCCCTGACGCGAAATTGAACCATTATCACGCCGAAAAGTGCCACGAGCGCGGAAGCGGTCATTGGCAACCAATTGGGGACAACCGGGCCATGGGCGGAAAACAACGATGAGAGACCGCTCAAAACGATGATCCCCAATGTGAGAAAATTCCAGAGATATTGATTAACCTTGGAGGAGCGCGCATAGCCGTTTCGATGTATTCGAAGGTCACGCAAAGCCTGCCTTTTGATCTCGGCTGCGTCCGATGGAAGCATGCTTTCGGCCGCCTCCTGCTCGATCTCCCGCCTTGCCGCCAAAATCACGTTGATGACCGCGATCGTGATCCCGAAGGTAATCATGAACCAGGCGATGTAGTGCAAAGGGACGTCGTCGAGAATGACGTTTGACAAAAACTCAGGTTGAAAAAATTCAATTAAAGTGCCAATAGATATCAAGAATATAGACAGGGCAACCACTGCTATCGAAAGCATTGCCGCTATATTTCTATATCTGCCAGTCAGTGTCATTTTCTGCAGTTGAGCGTGGTCATTCCCCTCCTTTCTGAACAAATCCATCATCCTATCCTCGAGACTATAGGGTTAACCATAGTCAACCTTTTACCACGCCAGAAAGCAAGTAACGTTTGCGAAGTAATACTTTACAGATCGAATTACCGGCAACCCTCGGTCCGGTCGATATGTCCGATGCCGCGAGAACCGACCGCCCCATCGCCAACGGCCGGGCTGGGGTAGCCTTCGACTCTTGAATCCGGCCGCTTCAGGTTATGCTGATCGCCAGCGGTCGGTCGAGGTGGCGAGCGCCATTTCTACCGGCAATTTAGCTTCTCCAGACCAGTGGAGGGCACATGCTGCGCTGTTTTACGAGGTATTTTTGCCCAACCTGACAGCCACTTGAAAACCGGCGCTGCCTGAGCGGGGAGGAGATGGTGTCGCTCAGGAGAATGGCTCGGTCGGTCCCGCCGCCGGATTGGTCAGCCAGCATGGTCCCTCGGCGGTCATGTACATATGGTCTTCGAGACGGATCCCGAATTTCCCGGGGAAGACGATCATCGGTTCGTTGGAAAAACACATGCCGGCGGCAAGCGGCGCGTCGTTGCCGCGAACGATGTAGGGTTCCTCATGAATCTCGAGCCCGAGGCCATGACCGGCGCGATGCGGCAAACCTGGCAGGCGATAGTCGGGGCCGAGGGAGTGTTTGGCAAGCACCTTGCGGGCCGCATCGTCGAGGCTCGAGCAGGCGGCGCCGATCCGGGCTGCGTCGAAGACGGCCTGTTGCGCCTCGCGCTCGATCCACCAGGCCCGTTCGAACGCGCTGTTGCCGCCCTCCAGCATATAGGTCCTGGTGATATCGGAATGATAACCGTCGATCCGGCAGCCGGTATCGACGAGAATGACGTCGTCGCGACCAAGGACCTGATCGCCGTCGGCGCCATGCGGAAGCGAGGTCGCCGCACCGAAGGAGACGATGCAGAATGTCGAGCCGGCATCGGCGCCGGCCTGGCGATGCTGCCGGTCGATGAAATCGACCACCTCGGATGATTTGATGCCCGGCTTCAAAAGCCCATGCACTTGCCTGTGGACGTCAAGCGTCAGGTCCATCGCATACTGAATGAGGGCAATCTCCGCGGCCGATTTGATGCAACGCAGGTCGCGGATCAGCCGCCCGCCATCGGCAAGCCTCGCCGCGCCCATCTCCGCGGCCAATGCATGATAGAAGAAAAGCGGCAAACCATCGTCAAGGGCAAGTCTGCCGCCCTGGGCAACAAGGCGGGCGATGAGAGCGGCGCTGCTCTCCTCCTCTTCCCAGACCAGGATTTCCCCCGGCAGATGCGGCAGCGTTTCGACACGGCTGTGCTCGAACCCCGGAACGATGTAGGAAATCGTCGCGGGCGTGACGAGCGCGCCGAGGAACCTCTCGCTCGGATGCCAGACCAGCCCCGTGAAGTAATGCAGGCTTTCGGTCGGTCCAAGAAGCACAGCAGCCAATCCTTCGGCTTCGATCATTTTGCGAAGCCTGGCGAGGCGGTCCTGCCGTTCGTCCTCAGTTATGCGGGGTACCGTATGCTGCCATGACATGTTGTTTTCCTGCTTTTCCTGCGCTTCCGGATCGATGAAGCCCTCGCCTTGCAGCCAGGATCTTGAACCGACACTAATGCCGCTGTAGGCAATATGTCGACATGAAAAATGAGGAGATGGCGATGGCGGTGGAATATACCATACCGGGCATGTTGATACGCGATCATATGGTCGACGTTCCCCTTGATTGGTCGAAGCCGGAGGGAGAGACGATCCGGGTTTTCGCACGCGAAGTATGCGATCCCGCCCGCCGTCGCGAAACACTGCCGTTGCTGGCTTTCCTTCAAGGCGGCCCTGGCGGAAAATCGCCGCGGCCGAGCAATGGCGGGCCGCCCTGGCTTGCCGAAGCCCTAAAGACGCACCGCGTTATCCTGATCGACCAGCGCGGCACCGGGCGCAGCAGCCGGATCGAAAGTGCGACGATGGAGCGTTTTGCCGACGGCAGGGCCGCAGCCGACTATCTCACTCTCTTTCGCGCCGACAGCATCGTTGCCGATTGCGAACATCTGAGGAAAACCGTCTTCGGCGGCGGGCGCTGGCAAACGCTTGGCCAGAGCTATGGCGGCTTCCTGACACTTACCTATCTCTCGAAGGCGCCGGAGGGACTTTCCGCCTGTTATGTCACCGGCGGCCTTGCCGGCCTTGGGGCGACGGCCGATGATGTCTATCGGCGCACCTACCCGCGCGTCACCGAAAAGAACGCCGCCTATTACCGCCGCTACCCCGGGGATGCCGAGCGCATCGGCCGGATCGCCGACTATATCGAGGCCAACGAGGTGCGGCTGCCCGATGGCGATCGCCTCTCCGTTCGCCGCTTTCAGACAATCGGCATCGATTTCGGCATGGCGCCGGGTTACGAGAACATCCATTGGCTGGTCGATGAGGCTTTCTCCGGTCCCAACGAAGACCGTCTCTCCGATCGCTTCCTCGCGTCGGTGATGTCGCTGACCTCCTATGACGACAATCCGCTCTTCGCCGTTCTGCAGGAAAGCATCTATGGCCAGGCCGGGACGCCGACTGCCTGGGCGGCCGAACGCATCCGCGCCGAGCATCCGGCCTTTGCCGACGACCGGCGGCCGCTGCTGTTGACGGGGGAGATGATGTTTCCTTGGATGTTCGAGGAAATTCACTCGCTCAGGGCCTTCAGGGCGGGTGTCGAGGCGCTGGCCACGCATGAGCGCTACGTGCCGCTCTATGCTCCGGCACGTCTCGCCGCAAACGAGGTGCCGGTCGCCGCCGTCATCTATCATGACGACATGTATGTCGATGCCGGGCTGTCGCTCGAAACTGCGCGACATGTCGCCAACCTGCAGGCATGGGTGACCAACGAATTCGAGCACGACGGTGTTCGCCAATCGACGGCTGTCCTGCGCAGGCTGATGACATTGGTCAAGGAGCAGGGCGGCCCCCTCGCCTCCTGAGGCTCGAATGGTTCATTGCTCTCGTCGCATCAGGACAGGCTGATCGCTACCGGCCGGTCCAGATCGCGGGCGATATATTCCTGGATCTGGCGAACGATCTGCCCAGCGTGGGCGATCGCCAGCCGGTCTGCACGCTCGACGTCACCGGCCTCGATCGCGGCGATGATCTCCTCGTGTTCGTCGACATACTGGCGCGGCAGGCGGTCGTCGAATGTCGAGTAGTAAAGGCGCAGGATGCGGCGGCCCTCGTCGAGCAGCCTGGCGAAGAAGGCCGTGTAATAGGAGTTGCCGGCAAGCTCGGCGATCGCGACGTGAAATTCGCGGTTCGCTTCGATCATCGCATAGGCGTCGCGCGCGGCAACGGCATCGGCGAAGTCCTTCTGATGCCGGCGAACGGTCTTCATGATCTCGCCGTTGCGCCGTTGCGCCGCGCCGCGGGTCGTCACCCGGTACATCAGCGTCAGCGCTTCGAAATAGGTGGGCAGGCTCGCGAAATCGATCGTCGCGACGATCGTATTCCTGTTCGGCAGCGTCGTGACCAGCCCGTCGGCGGCGAGCCGCAACAGCGCCTCGCGAATGGGAGTCCGCGACATCCGGAAACGCTCCGACAGCCGCACCTCGTCGAGCGGACTGCCGGGTTCCAGCGCCATCGACAGGATTTCCTGCCTGAGCGTCACATAGACGCTCTGCGTGCCAGAGCCGCGCACCCGCACATTTTCCGCGTCGTTCCGCATTCGTCCGACCTCTTTCGTTAGAGCCTTGTATTTCGTTTCGGCCGATTCTCGCAATGTCGGTCTTCGGGGGCCTCAAATTTGTAAGCTCACATCATTGAATCTTGTCGACAGTTTGTATATAACTCAACCAGTTTCAACGAGGCTTGATCAATGACCACAGGATGGAAGGGCGTATTTCCCGCCGTAACGACACAGTTCAACGAAGATCTTTCCGTTGATTTGCCCTCGACCCAGCGCGTCCAGGACGCGCTTGTAAACGATGGCGTCAACGGACTGATCGTCATGGGCACATGCGGCGAAAACAATTCGCTAGACCCCGAGGAGAAGCGCACGATCCTGAAAGCGGCCGTCGAGGTCGTCAACGGCCGTGTTCCCGTGGTCACCGGCGTGTCCGAATTCGACACGCGCCGTGCCGTCGCCTATGCACGCGACGCCGAAAAACTCGGCGCCGACGGACTGATGCTGCTGCCGGCCATGGTTTATGTGCCGAAGCCCGAAGAGCTGATTGCACATTTCCGCACCGTCGCCGAAGCGACCTCGCTACCGATCATGCTCTACAACAACCCGCCGGCCTACCGCGTCAATATCGGCGCCGATGTGCTGAAGGTGCTTGCCGACGTGCCGAACATCAAGGCGGTCAAGGAAAGTGCGCCGGATCCGCGCCGCTTCACCGATCTCATCAATGAATTCGGCGATCGTTTCGATATCTTCGCAGGTCTCGACGATGTGGCGCTTGAAGGCCTAATGCTCGGCGCCAAGGGCTGGGTCTCCGGCCTGACCAGCGCCTTCCCGCAGGAATCCGTGCAACTCGTTGCCGCCGCCGAACGCGGCGACTGGGAAGAAGCCCGCAAGATCTATCGCTGGTTCATGCCGCTGCTGCATCTCGATGCCGAGCACGACCTCGTGCAGTCGATCAAGCTCGCCGAGCAGATCATGGGCCGCGGCTCAGAACGCGTTCGCATGCCGCGCCTGCCGCTTTCGGGCGCCCGCCGCGCCGAAGTCACAGCGATGGTCGAGAAGGCCGCCGCCACGCGTCCTTCGAAGATCCGCCAGGCCGCCTGATACAACGAGGCCGGCGACCCCGCGGTTGCCGGCCTTTTGCGTGTTTGCGGTTCAGGCAAGCGCCAGCGACCGGCCGCTCGCCGGATCGAACAGATGCATCTGGTTCATGTTGAACGAGAGCGGCATCGTCGACATCGGCCTCGGCCCGCTCTCGGGATCGATGCAGGCGCAAAGGCTTGCCTCGCCGATGCCGAAATAAACCATGGTCTCCGGCCCGAGTGGTTCCACAAGATCGATCTTCGCTTCGATGTCGGCATAACCAGGACGGGCCTGGCGGTCGGTGATCGATTCCGGCCTGATCCCGAACACGACTGATTTACCGGCATGGCTGGCATAGTCGCCGGCGCGCTTCTCCGGCACTGGAAGCTCGCTGCCGTCGGTCAGCTTGACGACGAGACCCTTCTCTCCTGATAGCAGCGTCGCGGACAGGAAGTTCATCGACGGTGAGCCGATGAAGCCGGCGACGAACTGGCTGACGGGCCGATGATAGAGTGCTTGTGGCGGCCCCGCCTGTTCGATGATGCCACCATTCATCACCACCACACGATCCGCCATGGTCATCGCCTCGACCTGGTCGTGCGTGACGTAGACGGTCGTCGTTGGCAACAGCTGGTGCAGCCGCTTGATCTCCGTGCGCATCTGTACGCGAAGCTTGGCATCGAGGTTGGACAACGGCTCGTCGAAGAGAAAGACTTTCGGGTTCCGCACGATCGCGCGTCCCATCGCGACGCGCTGGCGCTGGCCGCCCGAAAGCTGGCCCGGGCGCCGGCCGAGCAGCTCGCTGATATGCAGGGTTTCCGCCGCCCTGATGATACGCGCGTCGATCTCGCTCTTGGCGAGCTTCTGCTGCTCCAGGCAGAACGAAATATTCTCCCGCACCGTCATGTGCGGATAGAGCGCGTAGTTCTGAAAGACCATGGCGATATCGCGTTTGCCCGGGCCGAGCCGGTTGACGACCTGGTCGCCGATCACGATCTCACCGCCGGTGATGTGTTCGAGACCCGCAATCATGCGCAATGTCGTCGATTTTCCACATCCCGACGGCCCCACGAAAACGACGAATTCATTGTCTTCGATGTCAAGGCTGATGCCGCGCACGGCCTCGTAGATGCCATAGGATTTGACGATGCTATTGAGTTCCAGCCGTGCCATGGTTTTCTCCTAGACCTCCTGCAACCAGATCGCCATCGCTCCGGGCTCGCGATTGGCCCAGAGGTGATAGGGGATCGCCGTGAAAGGCCGCTCCTTCAGCGAAGGAGGCGCGATGCGATAGAGCGCATTCTGCCAATCGGCTATATCGGCTTCGAGCGCGGTGCCTTCGAGGACGGTCGCTCCGCCGAGAAGCGCGGCATCGTAACGGGCAGAAATTTCCTCAAATGCCGGCAGGCGGAGCCGCTGCGGCTCGCCGCCGAGGTCCGTCTCCTCGATGCAATAGACGACAGGCCCGCGCCGCAGCGCGACGCGTCCGCCGTCTTCGGATACGGCAGGATGCGCGTAGATGCGCTCGACCGGCATGGAGAAGCCAATGCGGACCTCGTCGCCATTGCGCCATTCCCTTGATATTGCGGCATAACCCTTCGTCACGCATTGATCGAGATCGACAGCAACGCCGTTGACCGAGATCTGCGCCTGCCTGCACCATCCGGGGATGCGAAGACGAAGCTGAAACCGGCTTGGCCGCTCGACGGCGAACCGCACGCTGATGTCGCCATCCCAGGGATATTGCGTCTCCTGTACCAGGCGCACGAAGCTGTCGCCGACTGTGAGATCTGCGCAATTGGTGCCGTAGAGATGGATGGCGAGTTCATGGTCACCCGTGGAATAGAAATATTGGCCGAGCGACGTGATGAAACGGGCAATGTTGGTCGGGCAGCAGGGGCAGTAATGCCATTTCCACCGGCGGTGCTGCCCGTGACTTTCAAGGACGTTCTCATAGAAATAATGTTCACCGTCGCGTGAGATGCCGGAAAGCGCACCGTTGTAGAGCACCGTTTCCAGCCTGTCCGTGAACTTGCTGTCGAGATCGACCTGCGCCATGCGATGGCTCCAGAAGCCGAGCGCGACGGCTGCGCATGTCTCGGCATAGGCCGTCTCGTTCGGCAGGTCGAATTCCCGGGTGAACCCTTCATTGGATGCTGATGGGCCAAGGCCGCCGGTCACGTAGAGCTGGCGGCTGACCAGATTGTCGAAAAGCCGGTCGCACGCCTCCTTCAATGTCGGATCGTCGTTCTCATGGGAGAGATCCGCCATCGCAGAAAACAGGTACATGGCGCGAACCGCGTGTCCGACGACCTGGTGCTGGTCGCGCACCGGCATATGGGCCTGGCTATAGGCATATGTCTTGTAGACGTAATCATCAGGGCTCGCGCCTCGCTTGCGAGCCTCCTCGTCGTAATATGAGGGCATCCGGCCACGTTCGTCGACGAAATAGGTCGCAAGCTTCAGATGCCGCGGATCGCGCGTCACGCGATAGAGCTTGACCAGCGCGAGCTCGATTTCCTCATGGGCATCGTAACCCCTGAGCTTTCCGGGCTCAGCGCCGAAGGTGGCGATGATATGGTCGACTGCGCGGACCATCACATCGAGGAAGCGACGCTTTCCCGTCGCCTCGTAATAGGCGACGGCCCCTTCCAGCAAGTGGCCCATCGAATACATCTCGTGCAGGTCGCGCAGATTGGTCCAGCGCCTGTCCGGCTCGCGGCGAATGAACCAGCTGTTGAGGTAGCCATCCGCCATCTGGCCTTTTTCGAGCTTTTCGACGATATCATCGATCTTCGTTTCGAGCGCAGCATTCGGGTGAGCCTTCAGCGTGTAACTTGCGGCCTCGATCCATTTGCCGAAATCCGAATCGAAGAAATGCTGCATCGACAGTCCGCTCGGCTGGATCGGGCGCACCAGCGGCCCGGCCGGCTTGTCAAAATCGAGCACCTCGAGGAAGCCCTCCTCTTCCAGCCGCTTGTGCTGTGTCGGGATGGTGACGTTGCGGACCGTCTCCGTCCAGCTCTGCCAGAAACCGCCATCGAATACGACACCGGAATGGTCGGCAGGCCTGTATCGCTGCCGTCCCGCAGCGCGTGCCGGTTGAAAACGAGGTGAGCTGGTCATGAGGACTCCTGAGCGGGACGAGCGCTGTTACTTCACGGCGCCGGCCGTCAGGCCGCGCACGTAATATCGTTGCAAGAGAAGGAAAAGCAGGATGCAGGGGACCATCGTCACGGCTATGCCGGCCTGAAGCGCGCCCCAGTCGATGATGCCATAAATGCCCGACGAAACATTAACCAGCATGATCGGCAGCGTGAACTTGTTCTGATCGGACAGAAAGATGAGGGCAGCAAGGAATTCGTTCCAGGAGTTCAGGAAGGCGAACATCGCGACGGTGGCAACACCGGGAAGCGCGATCGGCAGCATGATCCGGCGCAGGATCGTCGCCTGCGACGCGCCATCTATCCGGGCCGCCTCGATCAGCGCCTTTGGCACCGCATCGAAGGCATTGCGCATCATGAAGACAGAAAAAGGAAGCTGGAAAGTCACGTAGATCAGCACCAGGCCGAGAAGGCTGTTCTGCAGCCGGAAGACTTTCAGGATCAGGAAAAGCGGCGTCAGGATCGACTGGAACGGGATCATCATCGTTGCCATGATCAGCACGAAGAGCAGCGACTGGCCGGGAAAGCGGAATTTCGAAAAACCGTATCCCGCCGGCACCGAGACGAGCACCGTCAGGAACACCGTTCCGGCGGCAATCAGCACTGAATTGCCGGCATAGACGTACCAGCCGGCGCCGACATGCTCGAGGCGGCGGTAATTTTCAAGCGAGAAGGCTTTCGAGAAGAGCGCTGCCGGATCGGCAAGTGCTGCGGCCGCGGGCTTGAAGGAATTGGCGAAGGACCAGACGATCGGCATCACGAAGAAGATGGCAAAGACGCATGCCGTCAGGACGAAAGCGAGATAACCGAGCCGCTCGCTCGCCGGCTTCGCTGCGAGACTGTGGTTGAGCCGTTCCATCAACCCTCCTCCGGCCGCTGGCGCAGCAGGACGAACTGGATGGCGCTGATCGCTACCAGCACGACGAGCAACGCAAAGGAGATCGCCGAGCCATAACCGAGACGGTAGGATGAGAACGAGGCGAGATAGATCGAGAAGACCGCGGAGATCGTGCTGTTCTCAGGGCCGCCCTGGGTGATGATGAAGAACTGATCGAAGGCCAGCATCGATGAGGTGACATTGAGGACGAGCGCCAGCACGACCGAGTTCCTCATCAAAGGCAGGGTGATGCGGCGAAACCGGCTCCAGACGCTGGCGCCGTCGATCCTGGCGGCTTCGATGACGTCGTTCGATATGCTCTGCAGGCCGGTCAGGAGGATGATCATCGTGAAGCCCGCTGTTTTCCAGACGACCATCAGGATGACGACGCCGAGTGCTGGCCAGAAACTTTCGAGCGGTCTCGGGGCGCTGTCGATGATGCCCGCTCCGCTCAGCAGCTGCGCAAAGACGCCGCTATCGGGATTGAGCAGCCACATCCACAATGTCGAGGCCGCCCCGAAGCCGATGACAACAGGCATGAAATAGATCGTGCGGAAAAAGCCGACGATCCGCAGCGGCCGGTCGACGAGCAGCGCCAGAGGAAATGCCACGAGGAAGATCGCAGCCGTGACCAGCACCGTGTAGAGCAGCGTAAAACCCAGGGAATGCCAGAGCTGAGTATCGCCGATCAGTTCGGCATAGTTGGAAAGGCCGATGAACTTCGTCCGGCCGAGAAGCGGCCAATTGTAGAAGCTCATCCAGACCGTCATGACAAGCGGCACGAGGAAAAGCACGACGATGAACAGCAAGCCCGGCAGGATGAAGGCAAGACCAAGCCAACCCTTCGGCTCGGGTTCTCCGGTTGCGACTGCGCGCCTCCGGTTGCGAAGTGTCGAGGATATCACCGCAACTCCTCCTTCCGTTTGAATGTCGAGACGTGAACGGATGGCAGGGTATCCACAGATACCCTGCCGAAGCCCATCGGGCTCAGTTCGGATTGGTGCGTTCGAGGATGCGGGTGAAGTCGGCCTGCGTCTTGGCGATCGTTCCGTCGACGTCGTCGCCGAAGATCGTGCCCTGGATCAGATTGAGGAAGGGTCCGGTGCGGCTGACGAAGAGTTCATCGGACGAAAATGTGTAGGGCGTGCGCGCCTTGGCGAGGATATCGTAGGCAACGAGATTGCGCGGGTCGAATTTCGCATAGGCTTCCGCGGCGAGGTCGGTGCGCGACGGCATGCCCGATTCCTGGGTGATGTAGACCTGCTGCTCGGGCTGCATGTAGAAATTGACAAAGTCGAGCGCGACCTTCTTCTTCTCTTCGCTGATGCCCTTGATGAGGGACAGCGTGTCGCCGCCGGCAAAGCTCGATGCACCACCCTTGGGCCCCGGGATCGGCGCAACGGCGAACTTCACGTCGGGATATTTGCTGGTCAGCAGATTGACGATGTAGGAACCGGTCATCAGGATGCCGACCTTGCCTGAGGCGAAGGCTTCTACGGCATTGTTGCCGTTGCCGGAACGCGAGGTCGGATGGATCGCACCGGCCTTCCACATATCGCGATAGGCGGCGATGGTCTCGCGCAGCGCCGGTGTATCGACGGTAGCACTGCGGCCGTCATCGCTCAGCACGTCGGCATTGGCGGCCCACAGATGCGGCAGGAAATCGTAGATCAGCCAGCTTCCCGAATTCGCCACGAAATAGAAGCCGTAGGTCTCGTTGCCGAGCGCGGCGATCTTCTTGGCATCGGCGGCGACCTCCTCCATCGATGCCGGCGCCTTGTTGGGGTCGAGGCCGGCCTTGGTGAAGAGATCGGTGTTATAGGCGATGATCGAGGCATCCGGCAGGGCCGGCACGCCGTAGATCTTGCCGTCATAGGTGGCAAGACGGATGTGGGACGGGCTCATGGCGGAGGAATAGGGCAGGCCCTTTACGAAGTCGGAGATATCCTCGAGACCGTCCGCGGCGGCAAAGGTCGGGAGATAGATCAGGTCGAGCACGGCGCCGTCAGGAGCCGCGCTGCCGGCAATCGCCGCACCCAGCTTCGGCACCATCTGCTCCGCGGTGATCTGGGTGACATTGACCTTGTCGGAGTGAGATGCGTTGTATTTGTCGGCCAGTCCCTGAAGGACGGCGCCGGACGACGTGCGCACCCATAGGGTGATTTCTTCGGCGCCGGCGAGAGAAGAGCTTGCCAGCAGTGCAAGAGCGGTGATCGTCGTTTTGAGTCGAAGCATGCTTGTTCCCCTTTTTCTCGTTCAGGCCTCAGGCCATCGGACGAAATGGACGTTAGATCAGAATTTTTTTGATGTCGACAGTCTGTGTGCAAAAATCTGCTGCGTGTTTGATAAAACCTTTTAACAGCACATTTTTTTCTGCTAAAAGCTTTTAGCATAAATCGACTAAGAGGCGGCACTTGAAGAATACGGGCGATCGAAGACGGACGATTTATGACGTGGCGAAGGCTGCAGGCGTCAGCATTTCGACGGCGTCAAACGCACTGAACGACACCGGCCGGACGAATGCCGAAACGCGCGAGCGGGTCCGGCGCGTGGCAGAGGAGATCGGGTTTCGGCCCAACGCACTCGCCCGTGGGTTGCTAAGCAAGCGAAGCCATGCGATCGGCATGCTGACCAACGACACCTATGGCAGACTGACGCTGCCGATGGCGGCCGGGGTATCGGAGGTGCTCGTCGATCACGGCGTGTCCGTCTTCCTTTGCGCCACGAACAATGATCCGAGGCTCGCCCAGTTGCACCTGGAGGCGCTGCTCGACAGGCAGGTCGACGGCATCATATTCACCGCGACCCGCCTTGACCTCACGCCGCCAGTCCAGCTGTCCTGCTTGCCGATACCCGTCGTCTACGTCTTTGCCGAGGGGCCGGCTGACAGCGTCACCTTCTTTCCGGATGACGAACAGGGCGCCCGCCTCGCCGTCGACCACCTGAAAGAGCTCGGTCGATCGCGGATCCTCCACATCACCGGGCCGCGGGATTATCTCGCCGCTCGCATCCGCGCCCAATCCTATCTCGACGCCTGCGGCGACGGTGCCGAAGCGATGTTCGGCGACTGGTCGGAGGAATGGGGTCACGAAGCCGTCCAGACGGTGTTTGCCCGGCCCGGCCCAAAGCCCGACGCCATCTTCTGCGGCAGTGACGAGATCGCCCGCGGCGTCATCGACGCGCTGCGCGACCTCAATGTGGATATTCCGACGGATGTCGCGGTGGTTGGGTTCGACAATTGGGAGGTCGTCGCACGGCAGACGCGCCCGCCGCTCAGCACCATCGACATGGAGTTGAAGGAACTGGGCCATCGCGCCGGCCTGGCAATCCTCAGCCTCTCCAAGGGTGAATCGGTCCCGGCCGGCATCACCAGATTGCCGTGTCGCCTGGTCGTGCGGCAGTCTTGCGGCAGCCCCCTTCAATCCGACTGAAAACGACGGCAAGCAACACAGGCAAGCCGGCCGCCGTCGCTATTATCTGTCGGTGGAATTGGCGGAACGGGTCAGGCTGTTGCGGCTGACCAGCGACGGTATCTGGAAAATATGCTCGGAAGCGGTGCGGCCTTCTATCCTGGAAATGAGGGCCCGGGTTGCGACCTGACCGAGTTCCCTGCCCGACTGATCGATGCTTGCGAGATTGACGAGGCCGAGTGCTGCGGTCGGCGAATTGTCGTATCCGATGACGGCGAGATCTTCGGGCACACGCACACCCATCTCCATAGCCAGGCTCAGAAGGGTGATCGCGTCGAGATCGCTCCAGCAGAACACGGCGCGCGGCCTGTCCTTCCTCGATAGGAACTTTCGCATCGCCTCTTCCCGCTTCGGCGAAGCAATCGGAATTTTGCCGATCGCTGGCGAGGAGCCGAGCCCGCCACGCTGCATCGCCCGGCGAAACCCGATCTCACGCTGGCGGACGACGGAGACCGCGTGCCCCTGGCGCTCGCCAAGGCTGAGCATTTCGATGTCGCGATAGCCGCAGGCAAGAAGCGCTTCCACCGCGATCTCCGCCCCGCGCTGATCGTCGGCATTGACAGTGTCGAAGGCCGTAGCGCTGGCATCGTGGTAACCGACCGCGACGATCGGTATCTGGACGGCGAACGTTGCGAGGATCTCCGAGGGCAACCGCGGCGCAACAAGGATAAGTCCGTCCATCTTGTAGTCGATCATCGACTCGATCAACGACGTCTCCAGCTGCACGCGCGCATCGCTGACGCCGATCATCGCCTGATAGTGCGAGGGCGCCAGCACCCCGTTCACGCCGGCAATCACCTCCGGAAGGAAAGGATTGCGAATATCGATCAGGAGCACTCCGATGGTGAAACTCCGGCCACGCAGCCCTCTAGCTGCCCGCGAGGGGCGATATGCGAGTGCTTCGATGGAATCAGTCACCCTTGCGCGCAGCGCATCACTGACGCCATAGGCATTTCGCATCACCTTGGAAACCGCTGCAACCGATACGCCTGCGTGAGTTGCCACGGTCCGGATTGTCACGCGATCGTTTCGTTGCGGCTTTTGTTTTTCTTCGATTGACATGAAATCTCTGGCTTGCTGCGGGTCGTCGACATCGCCCGCATAATCACCATGGCAGACTGGCAACGAAAATTCTATTGCACTTCCGAAGAAAATGTAGAACGTTATATGGAGAACGTTCTACAAATCGTCGGGAGGACTTGATGAACTTTCAGCCGGCAGCCATCAGCGGCAACCTCGTTTCGCGTACCTGGTCCGGGGATATGATCGCGCCACTATCGGATGGCGGTCAGGGAACGGCCGCAAGCTTCGTCTCCCAAACTTTCGAGCATGATGGCTCGGGGCTCCCCGTCGATCTCTTCATCTCCGCACTTGGTCTGTATCGCTGCTTCATCAACGGCGTTCGCGTTGGCGGCGACCTGTTGACACCCGGCTGGACGAATTACGATGATCGCCTTGCCTATCAGCGATATGATGTCTCGAACCTGCTCAAGCCGGGCCTCAACCGCATCGAGATCTGGCTTGCCGACGGATGGTACCGATCACCTTTGATGTGGGGCGCCCAGGCGATCCCGAATTGCTGGGGCGACAGGATCGGCGCCATTGCGGATCTGATCGGAGCTGATGGCACCGTTCTTTCCACCGACACCACATGGCGAAGCGGTGTTCTGCCGATCCTGAAGTCGGGGATCTATTTCGGCGAAGTCTACGATGCCCGCCAGGAAAACTACTTGGAGAGCCACGGCACCGAGAGATTGCCGTTCGACAGGGCATTGCTCGTCGCGCATGAAACTGCTGCGGTGCGCGAGTTGCGGCCACTCGCCGCGGTCGAAAACTGGACCGACGATGAGGGCAGGACGATATACGATTTCGGCCAGAATGCCGGCGGCTACATCAGATACACGGTCCGGGGCACTGCCGGCGCCGAAGTCCGGGTGGAGCATTCGGAAGTTCTCGGTCCCGACCGTCACTTCGACAATCGTAACTATCGCACGGCCGCCGCGCACACCGTCTACACGCTGCGGGGAGACGGCGACGAGACTTACGCGCCGCACTTCACCTTCCACGGCTTCCGCTATGCCAGGGTGACGATCAAGGGCGATGCGAAGATCCTTGCAATCGCGTCCATCCCGATCTCGTCTGTGGCCGAGCCTGCCGGCGGTTTCACCTCGGGCAATGCGCTGGTCAATCGCCTGGTCGAGAATACCATCTGGTCGCAGCGCGCCAATTTCGTCGAAGTGCCGACCGATTGCCCGCAGCGCGACGAACGCCTCGGCTGGACGGGCGACGCCCAGGTCTTTGCCGCAACCGCATGCTGGCTGAGCGACAGCCAATCCTTCCTGAGAAAGTATCTGCGCGATGTGATGGCCGATCAGCGCGAGGATGGCGCCGTCTCACATTTTTCACCGGATCCGACACGCTTGCATCCAGCCAATTTCCCGGGCTATGCCGGCTCGACCGGCTGGGGCGATGCGATCGTCGTGATCCCCTGGGTACTCTACACCCATTACGGCGACCGGGCCGTTCTGGCGGAGTGCCTGGATTCCATGGTGCGCTGGGTCGATTTTGTCTGGTCGATCTCGGATGGTCCCCTGGTTCGCCCGCCGTCGCGTTGGGGCGACCGCGGTTTCACCTTCGGCGACTGGCTGCAGCCGGTCGGCGACAATCGAAAGCCTCGCCCGACGATCGCAGACGACTGCGCGGCGACGCTCTATCACTTCATCTCGACCGACCTTCTGGCAAGGATCGCAGCCACTCTCGGCGAGCATGCCCTTGAAGAGAAGATGAAACAGCGCGCAAACGAGATCCGGCTGACATTTTCCAACGAGTTCATCACGCCGGCGGGACGGCTTGCCCACAACGACCAGACATCCTATGCGTTGGCCTTCCTCCACGACCTGATACCGGCGGAGCACAGGCAAGCCGCACAGCAGCATTTCCGGCAGGTGATCATCGATGCCGACTATAAGATCGGCACCGGCTTCATCGGCACGCCCGCCCTGCTGCCGGCCCTGACGAAGCTCGGCATGGACGATCTGGCCGAAAAGGTCTTCCTGCAGGAGGATGTACCGGGCTGGCTCTACCAGGTGTCAAAAGGCGCGACGACGATCTGGGAGCGCTGGGACTCCATGGCGCCTGACGGCACCATCTACGAACCTGATATGAACAGCTACAACCACTATGCCTATGGCGCTGTCTGCCAGTGGCTGTTCGAAAGCGTCGCCGGAATTTCGCCGAGCCCGGGCGCGCCCGGATTTGCCGAGGTGATTGTTGATCCGGCGCCTATTCCGTCCCTTTCGCCAGTTTCGGCCTATCATGATATCAGCCAGGGACGCATCGACGCTGGCTGGCATTGCGACGGCAACAAGGTCACCTATGTGCTGACGCTTCCGGCAGGCTGCATCGGCCGGTTCCGGCCCGGAAAACGGCATCAAAACCCGTCGCTCAACGGAGAGCCTGTCGTCGAGGAAGCCATTCTTCCCTCCGGGACGCACCAGCTGGTCTTTTCCCTACCCAATTCTTGAGGAGCATACACGTCACACCGTTCAGAGGAGGAACGTCATGACACATCGGATAAAACTCATTCTTGCGGGCGCGTCCGCGCTTTTTGCACTGATCGCGGCTGGCCCGTCGCATGCAGACACCACGCTGTCATTCCTGATCGACAACAACCCGGACACCGTCGCGGCAGCCGAGGCACTGGTTGCCGCCTATCAGGCAAAGGCGCCTGACGTGACCATCGAAATCGAGCCGCGGGCCGGTGGCGGCGAAGGCGACAACATCATCAAGACGCGCCTGGCGACGGGGGAGATGTCCGATGTGTTTCTCTACAATTCCGGCTCGCTGCTCCAGGCGCTGAAACCCGCGCAGACGCTTGTCGATCTGAGCGGTCTTGCGTCGCAGGCGAAGGTCGACGAAGGCTTCAAATCGGTCGTCCGCGCCGATGGCAAGATCTATGGCGTTCCCTTCGGCACGGCGATGGCGGGCGGCATCCTCTACAACAGGAAAATCTACCAGGACCTCGGCCTCTCCGTCCCGAAGACATGGGCGGACTTCATGGCAAACAACGCGAAGGTCAAGGCATCAGGAAAGGTCGCCGTGGCGCAGACCTATCGCGATACCTGGACCTCGCAGTTATTCGTTCTGGCGGACTATTACAACCTCCATGCCGCCGTGCCGAACTTCGCCGCCGACTACACTGCCAACAAGGCGAAATACGCAGAGACGCCGGCGGCCATGAAAGGCTTCGAACGGCTGAAGGACGTTCACGACGCTGGCCTGATGAACGAGGATTTCGGCGCGGCAAGCTATGACGATGGCCTCAGAATGGTGGCAACGGGCGAGGCAGCGCATTATCCAATGCTGAGCTTCGCAATCGGCGCGCTCAAGCAGAATTATCCCGAGAACCTCGCAGATGTCGGTTTCTTCGCGCAGCCGAGCGACGACGCGGCGACGAATGGCCTGACGGTCTGGATGCCGCCCGCCCTCTACATTCCGCTTACCAGTCAGCACGCAGAGGAAGCGAAGAAATTCGTGGATTTCGCAGGAAGCGTCGAAGGCTGCAAAATCATGGTGGAAACCAACACCGTGCAAGGGCCTCCCTTGATCGACGGCTGCGGTCTGCCTGCCGACGTACCGCCTGCGGTGAAGGACATGCTCCCCTATTTCGAGGCCAAGGACAAGACGACCCCGGCGCTGGAATTTGTTTCGCCGGTCAAGGGGCCGGCTCTCGAGCAGATCACCGTCGAAGTCGGCTCCGGTATTCGCCAGCCGGCCGACGCGGCAAAGCTCTATGACGACGATGTGCGCAAGCAGGCCAAGCAGCTCGGCCTGCCCAACTGGTAGCGGCCTTTCGGGTCAATTAACCTCGCTCCCGATGGAGCGAGGTTCCACCCGATAGAAGAGGTAGTCATGACCGAGACACGCCCCCGCTCGCGCAAATCGCCCTACCCGCTGTGGTTTTTCATTCCAGCCGCAATCATCTACGGCGTGCTGTTTCTGGTTCCCACCGTATCCTCTCTCTGGTTCAGCCTCACACGCTGGGATCTTTCGACCGCCGAATTCATCGGGCTCGAAAACTTTCGGCAGTTCTTTTCCGAACCCTTCCTGGTCAAGGGACTGGTCAACACGCTGATCTATGCCGTGACGACATCCGGCCTGAAGACGGTCTGCGGGCTGCTGCTTGCCGTACTCCTGACCAGCAATATCTTTGCCCGCGGCTTCCTGCGCACGCTGGTCTTCTTTCCCGTCCTGGTCTCGACAATCGGCATCGGCATCACCTTCACGGTAATGATGCATCCGACCAAGGGCATCATCAATGTCACGCTCGAGACGCTCGGCATTCCCGGCCCGGGATGGCTCACCAATCCGGCGCTGGCGCTTTTTTCGGTGGCTTTGGTCGATGTCTGGAAGGGTGTCGGCCTCGCCACCTTGATCTTCATCGCCGGGCTTGCCGCGATCAGCCCCGATTATTATGAGGCCGCGCGGATTGACGGCGCCACGCGTCTCCAGCAATTTTTCCGGATCACCCTGCCGCTCGTACGTCCCGCCACTGTCATCGTGGTGACATTGTCGCTGATCGGCGGGCTTCGATCCTTCGATCTGATATGGGCCATGACCCGCGGCGGGCCTGGTTTCTCCTCCGATGTGGTCGCCTCGGTCATCTATAAGCAGTACCAGGCGGGTTTCTACGGCCTGTCGACGGCCGGAAACGTCATCCTGTTTGCGCTGATCGCCGTAATCATCCTGCCATTCACCCTGTGGTTCAACCGGCGCGAGGTCGAGGAATGAGAAGCGTCCGCCCTTACGTGACCGGCGCGATAGCCCTTGCGGTGGCGGCCGTCATCTTCGTCATGCCCTTCGTTTTCGTCGCTCTCCAGGCGGTCAAATCGAAATCCGAAGCGTCTCGCCTCGATTTCGAATTGCCCGAGCATTGGCTGTTCTGGGATAATCTGATCGCCGTCTTCAAGGCGCGCGACTACCAGCTCGCGCTCGCCTATTTCAACTCCACGCTGATCACCGTGGCCTCCGTCACGATCCTGATCCTGCTGTCGGCAATGGTCGGATATGTGATGCAGCGCCGCAAGACCGTCTGGAACAGGGTGGCCTCCATTGCCCTGTTCATGGGTCTGATGATGCCGCCAGCCGTCGTGCCCACCATCGGCCTCTTGCAGGAGATCGGTCTCTTCAAGACCATGACCGGGATGATCCTGATCCAGGTCGCCTATAATCTCTCTTTCTCGACCTTGCTCTACCGGTCGTTCATCTCGACCATACCACGCGACCTCGACGAGGCGGCGCTGATCGACGGCGCCAAACCCCGACAGATCTTCTTCAGAGTGATCTTGCCGCTGCTGAAGCCGGTGACCGTCACCAACATCGTCGTCCAATCCATTGCGATCTTCAACGATTTCACCAACCCGCTCTACTACCTTCCCGGCAAGGAGAATGTGACCGTGCAGCTGACGCTCTATAATTTCCAGAGCATGTATACGAGCCAGTACAATCTCCTCTTCATGAATATCCTCCTCGTGACGATCCCGCCGCTGGTCGTCTTCATCTTTTTCAACCGGCAGATCGTCGCCGGCATGACGGCCGGCGCCGTAAAAGGGTAACCGAATGGCTGAGCTCACTCTCAAGCAAGTTCGCAAGAGCTTTGGCGCCCTTGAAGTCATCAAGGGGATCGATCTGGAGGTTGCCTCCGGCGAGTTCGTCGTTTTCGTCGGCCCGTCTGGATGCGGAAAATCGACGCTGCTGCGCATCATCGCCGGCCTGGAAGAAACGACCTCAGGCACGCTGACCATCGGCGGCAAGGACGTGACCTATGCCGAACCCTCCGAGCGCGGCATTGCCATGGTGTTCCAGAGCTACGCGCTCTACCCGCATATGACCGTTGCCGAGAATATCGGCTTCGGCCTTTCACTCGCCCGCCGCCCGAAGGCGGAAATCGCCGCCAAGGTCGCGGCGACGGCCGAAACGCTGCAGCTCACCCAGTTGCTGGAGAGAAAGCCGAAAGCACTCTCCGGCGGCCAAAGGCAGCGTGTCGCCATCGGCCGCGCGATCATCCGCGATCCCAAGGTCTTCCTGTTCGACGAGCCGCTCTCCAATCTCGACGCTTCGCTCCGCGCCCAGATGCGCCTTGAGATCGCCGATCTCCACGCCCGCCTGAAATCGACGATGATCTATGTCACCCACGACCAGGTCGAAGCCATGACGATGGCGGACAAGATCGTCGTCCTGAACGGCGGCGCGGTCGAACAGATCGGCAGTCCGATGGAGCTCTACCGCAATCCCGCGACACCCTTCGTCGCCGGATTCATCGGCAGCCCGAAGATGAACCTCTATGGCGGCGAGACCGCGCGGCGAATGAACTGCACGACCTACGGCATTCGCCCGGAACATATCAGGCTTTCGGAAGGTGCAGGGCAATGGCAGGGCGGGATCCGGCATGTGGAGCGGCTTGGCGCCGACGCGATCCTCTACCTCGACGTCCCCGAACTCGGCGAGATGGTCGTGCGCGCCGATGGCGAGACGCCGTTTACGCCTGGCATGACGGTCTGGGCAAATCCGGTCGAAGGAGCGGAACATCGGTTCTGAAGCTAACGCCCGCCCGCCGCCTCGCTCATGAGCCTGCGGAATTTCAGGCGAGAAGACGCGCGGGTTGGCCTTGGCGGATTACCAGTTCGACCGCCTGCTTGTCGAAAGATACGAAGCTCTCGCCGCCAAGCCATGCTCCTTCATGCGCAATCACGCCATCTGCGAAATCGCCACCGGCCTCCAGCATGGCCAGTCCTGCTTCGACCGCGGGACGGTTCATCGCCACATTGCCCGCGTTGAGCAGGTCGTGGATCGTCTGTGAAACATCTTCCTTTGATAGCCTGGCTCCGCGACGCAGTATCCAGACCAGTTCACATAAGCTCGGCAGGGAAATCGCGATCAGCGATGCTTCCTTGAGGAGCTTTGCCGCTGCCCTTCCCTGCTCAGCATCATCCTGCAGGACTGCTCGAGCAAGAACGTTGGTATCGACTGAAACTTTCATTCCTCGCCGGCCCAGCCCGAAGCCGCGATTTCGTTCATCTCTTCGATGGTCAACGGCTTTTTCATCTTGCCGGCATGCCGACCGATAAAATCGTCGATTGCCCCCGTTGGACGAGCGGCCTTTACCCGCAGCTCGCCCCCGGGCAACTTGTCGAATTCGATCCGCTCCCCCGGTTTGACCCCAAGGTGCGTTAGCAAATCCCGTCTCAGCGTGATTTGCCCTTTCATTGTGACGGCAAGGGAAGCCATGGAAAATCTCCTATCGTAAACCAATACAAAAGTAATGGAATTTTTCCTTACATTCAAGGTTCGAGTGATACGGACTTTTGCCTCCACCTGCCTTGTTGGTACGTGGATCGCTCCAACCGAAGAATGAGCGGCGTGCCCGCCGAGCCTCACGGTACGGAAGACCTTTAGTTGCAAAGCCGTGACACTCGGCGACAACCCTCAAAAGAGGGGGCGGGCAACTTGCCTTTGCCCCATTTAATCTTTAAGGACGCCCCAATTTCCAAGGCGTAGGGACTGAACGAGGATGTCACAGAACGACAACAGATCTTCGGGGCTTGGCGTAACAGCCGGCGACCTGGATCGCTACTTCACATTTCTCCGCCATGTTCTTGTGAGTGCAACCGCTACGCGGGCAGCCGGTGAGAGCCTGGACTATGCAGCAGCGGTGACAGAGTCCATGCAACTGGCTCGCGCCACGCACGATGCGGGACGGAAGATCATGTTCATTGGCAACGGCGGCAGCGCGGCAATCGCTAGCCACATGGCGACGGACTATTCCAAAAACGGCGGGCTGCGCGCCATGGCGATGAACGACGGCGCGACGCTGACATGCCTCTCGAACGATCTCGGATATGAGAATGTGTTCTCGACGCAGATCGGCATGCATGCGAACGAAGGTGACCTGCTGGTGGCAATCAGCAGTTCGGGAAGATCGGAAAGCATTACCAAGGCCGTCCGCATGGCCCGGGAAAAAGGTTGCGCCATCATGACTTTGAGCGGCTTCGCGCCGGGCAATCCCCTGCGTGATCTCGGTGACCTGAACTTTTATGTGGCCTCCGATCAATATGGCTATGTGGAGATCGCGCATCTGGCGATTTGCCATGCCGTATTGGATTTCTCCTGCGGGCTTGTCCCGCCTACTCTTTCCTAACGAGCCGTTTTACGCGCATGAATTTCCCCAGCATTCACGATCCGGAATTGACGCTCCTCACCCCCGACGATGATGTCACCGACCCTGAAGTGACCATCCTCGTCCCGTCTCTTAACGAGGAATTGACGATCGGAACCTTCGTCGACTGGTGCCGCGAGGGTATTGCAGCAAGCGGGGCAGCGGTGGAGATACTGATCGTCGACAGTTCGACCGATCGCACACCCGAAATCGCTCGCGACAGGGGCGCCCGAGTCTTGCGGACACCGAAGCGCGGTCTGGGCAGGGCTTATATCGATGCCATTCCATTCGTCCGTGGTAAGTTCATCATCATGGGCGATGCGGACTGCACCTATGATTTTCGCCAGATTGCGCCGTTTATCGAGGCCTTCCGGAAGGGCGCCGACTTCGTGATGGGCTCGCGGTTCAAGGGCTCGATCGAAGACAATGCAATGCCGCCGCTGCATCGCTATTTCGGAACGCCACTGACGACGTGGATTCTCAATCGGATGTTCGCCAGCCGCTTTTCCGACATCCATTGCGGCATGCGGGGCATCAGTGTCGATGCATTGCTGCGCATGGATCTTCGGTCGCAAGGATGGGAATATGCGTCGGAAATGGTGCTGAAGTCCGTGCACATGGAGCTTCCGACCACCGAAGTGCCGATCCACTTCCTGAAAGATCCGGATGGACGGCTCAGCCACATGAAGCGGCGGGGTTGGATGGAGCCGTGGCGCGCTGGCTGGCGTAATCTTCAGGCGATGTTTGTCTACGGGTTTGATTTCTTTCTCATCTGGCCGGGCTTCTTGCTTCTGGCTCTAGGCTTGATCATCATGCTGCCATTGCTCGCTGGACCTATGTCCATTGCCGGTGTGCGCTTCTCGTCCAATGCCATGCTTTTTGCCATGGCCTTGGCCGTCCTTGGTCAATCAATGCTGGTTTCGGCCGCGATCGGTCGGGTTATCTTCGACTATTCGGGACGCGTGCAGCCTCGTTTCGAGCGGCTTCTGCCTTATAATGCAACGATCTGGGGAACGGTCGTGGCCGTACTTGCAGGCGTTTTGTTGGCGTTTCCGCTCTTTGATTCCTATGTCGGGAATGGATACTTGCTGCCGGAGATTGGCGTCGAAACGAACTGGGCCGTCTTCGGGCTCTGGCTTATCACGACAGCGTTCCAGATCTTTATTTCAGGGCTCATGATCCGGGCGCTTGGGGTCATGCTGCCCGTCAAGAAGCCTGCGCCCCCTCTCGCGGGATAGGAGCCACGGGAGCGGTGATGATCGCAGGCTGGTGGGCGGTTTCTTTTATAATCTTATGGGGCCTGGTGATCGATCGAGGGATCGTCGTTTGGCTCAATCGAGGTTGCGATCGGCCCTTTCGAGACGGCATCGACTTTTTGTTCAGCGGCATTTTGCCGGCTCTGGCGATATCAGGCGGTGCGGCTACCGTCCTTGGCGCAGTTCACGGATTAGGATGGGAAATCGTTCTTCCTATCGTGGCTGTCTCGATGATCTGGCGGCGGCGCGATCTTGTCGCCGTTCTTTGCGACCTGGGTTCACTGTTTCGAAAAGTCGCCGCTGAAGCGAAAACCGGAAACCCGTTTCCGGTGCTTGCTGTACTCACATGCATCGTCCTTTGCTATGTGTGGAGCATACTGGCCCTATTTCCATCAAGCGTCGACGACGTGTGGGTTTTCCACATCCCGCTCGCAAACAGCATCATCGAGCACGCCGGCTTTGTGTCGCCGCAGATCGACCATCCCTTCTACGGCAATATTCCACTATTCTTCAATCTGCTGTTTGCGCTCGTCATCATGGTCAGCGGTCACTGGACCGGCGCGGCGACGATGAATATCGCAATTTTTTTTGGATTTTTGTTTTTGCTTTCAAGCTGTGCCAGCCGTTGGCGAGCATGCGGGTTTTTTCTGGTGGTCGCTCTGATCCTCACCAGTCCCTTCTTCACAGGGAATATCGGCGAGCCAATGACGGATTTGGCCCGGTCGTGTTTCTCGGTAGCGGCGATGCTTTTCCTGTGGCGTTATTTCGAGACCGGCCGTCCGGCGGAGCTTTTTCATTGCGCTCTGGTGCTAGGGGGAGCGGTCGGAGGAAAGTACACGGAACTTCAAATGCTTGGCCTGGTAGGGCTGGTATTGATACCGACGCTTCTCAAGGGAAGAATATCGTTGCCGCTCTTCATCTCTTGCCTCTGCGCATTCCTCGCAGTCGCGAGCTATTGGTATGCGAAGAACCTGATCATTCTCGGCAATCCGATCTATCCCTTCTTGTTCGGTCATCCGGGCCTGACTGATGAGTGGATGATCGATTATATGCTCGAACTAGGCCGGGCCTTTGATCCCGCCAACCGACATTTCGTGACGAACCTGGCGAGCATGCAAGGCTGGCACGACTTCCTCTATGTCCTTTACGATTGGTTCCTGGCTCGCAAGCCGAATGCTATTCTTGCTCTTGGTCTGATACTGGCCGGTCTGGCAGCGGCTTTTCGGCGCATCGCATTTCTCGCGATGGTTGTCGCTGCGATGTTTGTGATATGGTATGCTGCCATGTTCAATCACATCAGGTGGGCAACCCCAGCCTATCTGCTTTTCTTTTCGACCGGTTTTATCGGCGCCTCCCTGGTTCGTGAACGGATGGACAGCTGGCTCGACCGGCGTATCATGCCGCAGATAGTTCCGATTGCGAAAATTGTCTCCTCGCGCGCCTGCTTGGTCGCCAGTCCGGTGGTCGTCGCCTTGCTGGCCAGCGGGCTCTGGATTTTCCACTGGTATCGAGTGGGCAGCGGTGCCGACATGGATCCCGCCGAGATGAAGCCGTTCGACGTCGTGCTTGGGATGATAAGTGTCGATGAATATCTGGAGAGCCATCGCAAAGCCTATTTCATGTACCGCTACATCGCGGACCACGACCTGCGAACCGTTTTCCAACCTTTCCATAACTCCAACACATTATTGTCCACGGCTTACAACGATGGCCGCGATGGCGGTTGGCAATTGCCGCGCTACGTGCTGCCTGCACCGGGTTCGGATATCGACGTTTTCATCAGGGACAATCATATAGGCTACTTCATCGTCACCCCTGACGCCGGTAGCGCGTTCCTCGCCGAACGCCTTGGAGAAGATAAAATGGTGATGGCCCACAGCGTCGTAGCGCACATGATGCCCCGCTCTTCTGTGATATTGACGGATCGTTTCGGCTGGAAGCTCTACCGTTTTGACGCGGATCGGGCACCGTGACGACTGCGTCCTCCCCAGCGTTGCTTCGCATCGGCATACCGGTTCTGAAAGTGGCCGTCGCGCTTGGCCTCGTCATATGGATCGCGCGCAAGGTAGATTTTTCCGAAGGGTGGGCTGCGATTCAGGCCCTGTCGGCGGCGACCATTTCGGTCAGCATCCTTCTTCTGCTCTTGCAGGCCCTGCTTTCGGCGTGGCGGTGGTGCCTTCTATCGGACATGATAGGGCAAAGGCTGAAGATCTCAGGCGCGATGAAACTCTTCATGCAAAGCCTGTTTTACAATCAAGCTCTTCCAAGTCCCATTCCAGGCGATGCCGCTCGCATATTTGGCGCCGTCAAATATGGCCTGACGATCGGAGAAGCCACACTGGGCGTCGTCATGGACCGCATCCTTACCCTTTTCGGACTGGCGGTCGTTGCGCTGATCGGACTGATCATCCTGCGCGCTGTTTACGGGCACGACTTTCCCATCCCCTATCTGACAGAACTCACGGCGCTTGGCGTTGCGGGATCTATCGCATCAGCCCTGGTGTTCAGTTGGCGCCGCCACTTATTCGTCCGGTTCTTTCCGGCAAAGCTGCACGCGTTGACCGACGCGTTGCGGGCTGTGATCACCCACCAAAGAATGGTCGGCGTCTTTCTATTGACCCTCGCCATTCACGGGTTGAGCGTCGTTTCGCTTGAGATCCTCGTTCTCGGCCTTGGCCTCCCGCTCGATTGGGGTCAGGCCGCAGCCGCTTTCCCGCCGGTGCTCTTGATCGCGATGGTTCCCATTTCTGTTGGAGGATGGGGACTCCGGGAAGGCGGCATGATCATTTCACTTGCCGTGTTCGGCATAGGCACGACGGACGCGGCAACGCTATCGGTGGTTTTCGGCCTGCTGCAGCTTGTGGTCGGGTTAGCCGGTGGTGTATTCGTCCTTTCGCGCCCTCATTCGGGAAAGATCAAAGCGCTCTGATGAGCCTTAACAGATCATATGGAGCTGCCGACATGCATGCCTTGGTAACAGGAGGGGCCGGATTTATCGGCAGCCATCTCTGCGATCGCCTTGTGGAAAAGGGTTATCGGGTAACCGCTATCGACAATCTTCATCTTGGCCGCATCCGGAACATAGACCATCTGCTGGACCGATCGGATTTTCGCTTCCATGAGCTGGATATGCTCGATCGGGAAGGCATGGATCAGCTCATTGCGGCGGACCGCCCCGACGCTGTTTTTCATCTCGCCGCCAATTCCGATATTGCCGCTGGCAATGCCAATGCGGAACTGGACCTCCGGCTGAACCAGCTGACGACGACGACGCTGCTGGCCATCATGCGCAAGCATGGGATCGACAGGCTTTTCTTCGCCAGTACTTCCGCCGTGTTCGGCGAAGCTGAAGGGAATATCGGCGAAAATCACGGTCCTTTGCGGCCGATCTCATTCTATGGCGCCAGCAAGCTTGCCGCCGAAGCCTATCTGTCCGTCTATGCGCTGTCATTCGGCATCAAGACACTGGTGCTGCGTTTTCCGAATGTCGTTGGGGAGCGCTCGACGCATGGAGCGATCTACGACTTCATCAACAGGTTGAAGGCTGATCCGAAGAGACTCCAGGTGCTCGGCAACGGAATGCAGACAAAGCCATATCTCTATGTCGGCGACCTGGTGGATGCGATTCTCCTCGCATGGGACAAGGCACCCGGCGCCTATGAAGTATTTCATGCCAGCGGCATCGGTGAAACGTCCGTTCGGGATATCGCCGAGATCGTGGTCTCGAAGGTCGCAGCCGGAGCCGCCATCGAATACGGCAGCGAGGACCGCGGCTGGCTGGGCGATGTGCCGCGCTTCAGCTACGACATAAGCCGGCTCGTCGCGTTGGGCTGGTCCCCACGCCGAAAATCAACCGAGGCCGTTGAACTTGCCGTCGAGCGGATCCTGGCGAATGGGTTCTGAAGACGCAATTCGCCAGGCCGTCATTATTGCCGGGGGCCTTGGAACGCGTGCTCGCAGCATGACAGCCGATGCCATTCCGAAGGCCCTTTTGCCGCTCGGTGGTGTCCCGATCATTCTCAGGCAGATTCGTGTGCTGGCCCGCGAAGGTGTTCAACATGTGCGCGTCCTTGGTGGTCACCTTGGCGGCCAGCTGCAACCTGCTCTTGCGCCGGAAGCTGAAAAGCTCGGCATCAAGATCGAGGTCTTCGTCGAGACGTCTCCGCTCGGCACAGCAGGCTGCTTGACGACTTTGGACACGACATCAGGCGACGTACTGATCGTCTACGGCGACATGCTTTTTGACATCGATCTGGCGACACTGGCGCGTCACCGTCATCAATTTCCAGCCGCTCTGACCATCATCGCTCACCCCAACGATCATCCCCGCACATCCGATCTCGTCGTCCAGAAGAGCGGTTATCTCCAGCGCCTGTTACCTCGCAAAACGCACCGCAATGCGGATTGGCGCAATCTGGTGCCGGCCGGTTTGTACGTAGCCTCAGACCAATTTTTTGAGGCGCTGGTGCCGGGCAATACGGCCGACATGATTCACGACGTTATTCCCGATCTCCTCGAGCGTTCCATTCCGATCGCGATTTACGATACGCCGGAATACATCAAGGATACCGGCTCGCCGAACCGCCACGCTGCCGCGGAGGAGGACCTTCGGCAAGACCGGGTTCATGCGGTGCATCTGTCAGTTAGAAGACCCGCGGTATTTTTCGATTGCGATGGCGTGCTCAACGAAGATGTCGGCGGCCATGGCATTATACATCCCGACCAGGTGAAGCTGATCGGCCGAGCCGGCCAAGCGGTGCGGCTCGCCCGCGAGGCCGGTTTCCTGACGGTTGCAGTCACCAACAGGCCGCAGGTCGCCAAAGGCCTGCTCGATGAATCCAGCCTGGATCATGTTCTTGGTCGCCTGGAGGCCGAGCTTGCCGAAGATGGCGGCGTCCTGGACCGTATCTATTTTTGTCCGCACCATCCGGACAAAGGATTTCCCAATGAGATCCCGGAACTCAAGATCAATTGTGCATGCCGCAAACCGGGCGATCTGATGATCCGCCAGGCAATGACGGAATTGCCGGTCGAAAAGTCGAAATCCGTCATCATCGGAGACAGCCTGCGCGATATAGGTGCGGCCCGCAAGGCAGGCATCTGGGCCTATGGGGTCCGAACGGGTTATGGCCTGCGGGATGAAAAGAGCTATCCTGCCGCGGAGGCAGATATTCCCCGTGCTGATCTTGTCTTCGACACGGTCTATGACGCCGTTCACTTTCAATGCAGTTATCAAGATATCGGGCAAGGGCTGTCCGGAGCCATTCATCAACGTCTTCCAAGTAAAGCAGGTCCGCTGCTCGTCAGCATCTGCGGCCGTTCCCGCTCCGGGAAAAGCACGTTTGCGCATGCGCTTGAGCGTATGCTCTCGGAATCGGGACGCCGGGTGCTGAGGCTGGAACTCGATCGCTGGATACTGCCGCTCGAATATCGCCGCCCTGATATGACTGCGGAACAACGCAACAGGGTCGAAGTCTATCCTGAGATCGTCAGCACGCTGCGTCGATCCGGACTGGTCGAGGCGCCCGGTTACGAAGCGGCAAGCCGTGGTCAGCGCAAGGGTACGACCACCTATGATGCGCGTGACGCCGAGGTCATTCTGCTGGACGGCATCTTTGCCGGACACAGGTCGATCCGCGAAGATGTCGATATGGCTGTGTTTGTCGAAGCGTCACAACAGACTTTGCTCACCCGCTTTCACAATTTTTACGCCTGGAAAGGCCTCACGGCAGCAGCGACCGACGGGCTCTGGGCATCGCGAATTCAAGACGAGTGGCCCAAGATCGATCTGCAGCGGGCATCGGCCGATATCGTCATCAATCTTGAGGAGGCAATCCTTTGATCGTTTCATCCGCACCTTTTCGGGTCAGCTTCGCCGGAGGCGGCTCTGACATAGCGTCCTACTACCGCCGTCAGGCGGGCGCGGTATTGTCTTGCGCGATCGCCAAGTACAGCTTCGTTATCGTGCATAGCTATTTCAACGAAAAGAAGTATCACCTCAAATATACACGCACCGAGCTCGCCGACACCCTTGAGGAGATCGCGCATCCGCTGCTGCGCGAGGCTCTGCGGATGCATCAGCTCGAGCCTGGCATCGAAGTTGCTTCGGTCGCCGACATTCCTTCGGGGACCGGCTTGGGATCATCCAGTTCCTTTTCCGTGGCGCTGATCAATGCGCTTTACGCCCACAGGTCGCGCTTTGCCTCCAAGGATCAGTTGGCGGAAGAAGCCTGCAAGCTCGAAATCGACATTCTGAAGGAGCCGATAGGCAAGCAGGACCAATATGCGGCCGCACACGGAGGATTGAACTTCATCGAATTTAATTCCAACGGCAGCGTCAACGTCCAGCCCGTCGTTCTCAGCTCCGAAAAGATGGCGGAACTCGAGAGCAACATCCTGCTGTTTTTCACAGGAAGCCAGCGCGATACGCGCTCGGTGCTGTCGACGCAGGTGCAAGCCATGGAGGCCGACGAGGAAAAATTCCGGACCGTCGAGCGCATGGTGCAGTTGAGTTACGAAATGCGTGACATCCTGATGGGTGGAGATCTCGGTGCGTTCGGCGAAGCCCTGCATCGCGGATGGATGATGAAAAGATCGCTGACATCGAAGATTACCAACAGCGCGATCGACGAGTTTTACGGGGCAGCACGTGCTGCCGGCGCAATCGGTGGCAAGCTTGCGGGTGCAGGCGGAGGCGGCTTCCTCGTTCTCTATTGCCCCAAAGATCGTCAGGAAAAGGTGCGGCAAGCGCTGTCGCAGCTGAAGGAAATCGAGTTTCGTTTTGACTGGAGCGGCGCGCGCATCGCTTTTGCACAGTAGAGAGTGTGAATGGCACCACGTCTCATCATCACCGGATCGACCGGCTATATCGGTGCAAGACTTGTCGCGATGGCGCGTGAGCGCGGCTTCGACGTGGTCGAGCTGGGCCGGCGGCCCGGCGCGACGTGGCGCATTGGCGATGAGCCTGCCGCGTCCGATCTGGAGGGCGGCGTTGCCGTCGTTCATCTCGCTCATTCCTGGGCTACTCCGCCGGAGGCGGCCGAAGAAGAAAACGTCAATATATCAGGCACCTTGAAGCTGGCGGAAGCGGCAAAGGCAGCCGGCGTGCCGCGCTTCGTTTTTGCCTCGTCCACCTCGTCCAGAAAAGTGGCGCTTAATGTCTACGGCCGGACCAAGTTCAGGATCGAAGACCATTTGGCTAGCAGCAAGGCAGCACCAATCGTCAGAATTGCGCGAATAGGGCTCGTTTATGGCGGCCCGCGCACTGCGATGTACGGCCTGATGGCGAAATTGGCGGCACTCAGTCCAATCCTGCCAATGATAGGGCTCAGCCGAAAAGTTCAGCCCATTCATCTCGACGAAGTGGCCGCAGGCCTGTTGGCGCTGGCGACCGGAGAAAACCAACCGCTGCAGACATTTGTGCTGGCGCAGGAAAAGCCCATAAGCTTTGCGGCCTGGCTCAGAATTCTCCGCCGTGCCCAGGGTAAGGGCAACCTTCATTTCATACCGGTTCCGCTGACCGCCGCACTCCTCGCTTGCCGCATGACGAAACTTCTCCCGTTGATTCCCACGGTCGATCCGGAACGCGTCTTGGGGCTTGCAGGCGCCGCACCGATGGAGAGCGGCGAGAGCCTCAGGCTCCTGAAGTTGAACCTGTCTGACCCGGCGACCGCGCTTGCCGGGGAATTCGACCAGACAGACGAGGAGCAATCGCGAAGTGAGGCACAGGCCCTGCTGCGATATTTAGGCATCGCGCCCACCGAAATACAGCTGCAGCGGCTTTGCGAAGGGCTGCGGCGTGAGGGATTGTCGCCGCTTGGCCTCTCCCCGGCAATGATCCGGCATCCTGGTTTGCTGGCCCTCTTTGAACCGCCGGCCAATCGAACACGGCATCGCCTCGCGCAGGCCCTTTATTTGGCCGACCTCGCGAGCGAACCGGAAAGGCGCCCGGGAAAAAAGGCCGGATTTTTCGGCGCGATACTGGCGATTTCCAGCGATGTCTTGCTCTTTCCGCTCCGCGCGCTTTTAGCGGGGAGATATCGATGAATGCGCCGGACGCCGACTTCATCATCATCGGCAGTGGACCTGCCGGCGTCTCCGCTGCGTTTCCTCTGATAGCGGCCGGACGCCGCGTTCTGATGCTGGACGGCGGGGATGATGCCGGATCGCAGGAGGAAAGCCGCAGCGTCCGCGTCCTCGGAAGCAATCTGGAATCGCTGCGAACGGACGATGGAAGTTCGCCGAAATTGCAGACCCCTGCTGCACGAGGAATTCTCGAATCTTTTCGAGACCAATCCGGCATAACCGGCAACGGCTTCTTCCCAATCGGCAGCCTTGCCCGCGGCGGTCTCTCCAATATCTGGGGAGCGCAAATCAGCTATCTCGATGCCGAGGACATCGCGGCTTGGCCGATAGACATCGCCTCCTTGCAGAGATCCTATGAGCATGTCGCCAAGCGCATCGGCATCAGCAGGAATGCGGATTCTGCGACAGGCGCTGACAGTGAGCCCGTCCTGCCACTTGGAGCGACAGCGGCCCATGTTCTCCATCGGCACCAGGCCGCAAAGCCGGCTGATGGATCGTTCCGACTTTTTCCCGCCATCAATGCCATACTTTCGGAGGCGAGGCCCGGCCGGGCGGCATGCGATCTGCGCGGCGACTGTCTCTATGGCTGCCCGAGCGGCGCGATCTATGACAGCAGGCAGGATCTGCTTCTGTTGCGAAAGTCTCCGCATTTTCGTTTGCTCGATAACATGCGGGCCGTCTCGTTGACACGCAGCTCGCGCTGGACAGTCGGAACGGCAGACGGATCGTCATTTTCCGCACCGAGGATAATTCTGGCCGCAGGAGTCCTTGGAACGGCTGCCCTGCTGGCCGATCTCCTGCCGCTTGGCGAGCAGGGACTGCGTCTCTTGAATAGCCCCACGCTGGCCGTTCCCCTGCTCTGCCCCACAAGACTGTCGCGTTCGCCGACGCCGACGCACAGCCTTGCGCAACTTGGCTTATCTCTGCGCTACGGCAGCGGCGCATCCGATTACGTGACGGGAGCGATCTATGAAGTCGGTTCCCTGCCAGCGCAGAGCTTCATCAACAGGATGCCGCTCGGCCGAAAGGCCGGTCGCGCCGCATTCGAGACTATCGCCAGCAGCCTCCTGGTGGCGACGATCTACTACCCCGGTGATCAAAGCCGGAGCTACATCCACCGAGATGCAGCGATGGGAAAGCGCCTGACGGTCAGCGGCGGCTTCGCAGAAGGTTTTGGCCTTCGCGCCGAGGCTTTGAAAAATGCGCTCCGCCGTGAATGGAAACGATTGGGACTCATTCAGCTCCCGGGCGCATCGCTGGCAGAGCCGGGTATCGATGCGCATTTCGCCGGCACTTTGCCTATGGGCGCAACCGGGGCATTCGGCACCTCTTCGGACGGCGAATTGAATCACCACCCCGGCCTCTACATCGTCGACGGTTCGATTATTCCTGATTTATCCTCGAAATACATCACGATGACGATCATGGCCAATGCCGACCGCGTCGCCCACCGCCTCGCCGCAACGGAAGCAAAGCCGGCGCTCTGAACAAGAACACGCGGGAAAAATTCGTCTGCCGTTCAAGCTCTCAATTGCGGCAATGCATCGCCGGCGAGCGACAAGAGCGGCTCGTAGTCGGCTTCGGAAAGCACTGAAAAATCAATGAGGCCGAGCGTGGCGCGCATGGCAGCCAGCGATGGCTCCTTGATGGCGGCGCTAAGCGCATTTCGCAGCAGAATGACTGTCTCCTCCGATGCATCGCCGGAGGTGATGAAGGGCAGACCGGGGCCTTTGGGCGTTTCGGCGATGATGCGGACCGCTTGGAGATGGCCGGGATCGAAGCGGCGAATATTCGCATAGGTGACGCAATCGATGGCGGCACTCTCCGCCCTGCCTTCGACAACGGCGGTGATGCTGCCGCGGTGGCTGCCGGTTTCGATAATCCGGCCGAAGAAGCGGCCGTCGCCGGCAAGCGGCGAGACTGCCGCGCGAAAGAGGTTGCTGCCGGAATTGCTGTCGGGGCTGTTGATCGCAGCCGAGGTGCCGCGCAAATCCTCCAGCGAGCGAAGCGGAGAATCCTTGCGGACGATGATGAAGCTGCGCATCAGCGGACCGTCGCAGCCGGGATGGCCATAGATCGGCGTCGCCACCAGGCGGACCCTGCCTCGCAGGCTCCTGACAAAGGGATAGCCGCATGCCTGCGAGAGAAGAAGATCCGGCCTCAGCCAGGCTTCGTCGTAGGGAACCGTCCGATCGAGCTTTTCAGGCAACCCCCCGAGGCCGGCATTCGAGAGATAGTGCCGGAGGAACGACCATAGCTCAGCCGTCGCATCTGCGAGCGGCTCCGATGTGACATACATGGCGATGCTGACGAGAGGCATTCTGGTCTTTCCCTGCGACGAGGCGCAAGCATCGACTAGATCAGGCAATGCCGCCGAGGCATACATATTTGAGCTCGGTATATTCGTCCAACCCGTGCCTTGACCCTTCGCGGCCGAGACCTGACATTTTCACACCGCCGAATGGAGCCTCGGCTGTGGAGACAAGACCGGTATTGACGCCGACCATCCCATATTCGAGCGCTTCGGCCACACGAAATACCCGCGACAGATCGCGGGCGTAAAAATACGAAGCAAGCCCGAACTCGGTGTCGTTTGCCTGTTCGATGACGTCCTGCTCGTCGCGGAAACGAAAAAGCGGTGCAAGCGGCCCGAAGGTTTCCTCGCGAGCGACCTGCATGCCGGCAGCGACATCGCGCAGGATTGTCGGCTCGAAGAAATGGCCGCCAAGCGCGTGACGCTTGCCGCCTAAGACGATCCCGGCACCCTTTGTAACGGCATCGCTGATATGGCTTTCAACCTTGGCGACGGCGTTGTCGTCGATGAGCGGGCCGAGCACCACGTCACGGTCGAGACCATTGCCGACCTTCAAGCCCGAAACCGCCGCGGCGAGCTTGGCGGCAAACGCCTCGTAGACGCCATCCTGGACATAAAGCCGATTGGCGCAGACGCAGGTCTGGCCGTTGTTGCGGAACTTGGCGATGAGCGCGCCTTCGACGGCAGCGTCGAGATCAGCGTCGTCGAACACAATGAAGGGCGCATTGCCGCCAAGTTCGAGGCCGAGCTTTTTGATCGTCGGCGCGCATTGCCGGTAAAGCAGCTCGCCCGTCCGGGTGGAGCCGGTGAATGTCAGGACCCGAACATCACGGCTTGCCGTCAGCGCCCCGCCAATTGCCGCTGCGTCGCCCGTGACGATGTTGAGAAGCCCCGGCGGCAGGCCGGCACGCTCACCGAGAACGGCGATCGCAATTGCGGAGAATGGCGTCTGCAGCGCCGGCTTGAGAACGACGGCACAGCCGGCGGCCAGCGCGGGGCCAATCTTGCGGGTGATCATCGCGTTCGGAAAGTTCCAGGGCGTGATCGCCGCCACCACGCCTGCCGGCTGGCGCAGAACGAGGATCCTTTTGTCGGCCTGATGTCCCGGGATGGTCTCGCCGTTGATGCGTCTCGCCTCTTCGGCGAACCATTCGATGAAGCTCGCACCATAGGTGATCTCCCCCTTGGCTTCGGCCAGGGGTTTTCCCTGCTCCAGCGTCAGGATCATCGCCAGATCGTCGTGGTTTTCGATAATCAGCCGGTGCCATGCCTTGAGAACGGCGGCGCGCTCCCCGGCGGTCTTCTTCGCCCAAAGCTTCTGGGCAATCACCGCGGCGCGAATGGCGTCCTCCGTTTCCGCCGCACCGAGGTCGGGGACCACCCCCAGCGCCTCGCCTGTCGCCGGATTGCGGATCGTCGCCGCCTTGCGGCCTTCCGCTTCGATCCAGCGATCGGCGATTGGGCATGCCTGACGGAACAGCGAGGGATCATTGAGCTTCATATGACAACTTTCAACAGAATACGTGAGCGGCACCGGGATCGAAATTCAGATGGACTATATCGCCACGGCTGAGCCCCGCGATAGCCTCGTGACCGAACGGCAGGCGTACCGCCAGTGCCTCGCCCGTCGCCGTCTCGGTCGAGACGTGAATATTGTTGCCGAGGAAGGTAATGTCGCTGACCGTCGCGGCAAGACCCGCTCCCGCCGCCTGGTTTCGCGACAATCGAATGCGCTCAGGCCTCAGCATCAGGGCTGCCCTCGTCCCGGAGGTTCCTTTTCCATGCACCGGAATATGATTGAAGACGCTCCCGCCGCCAAGCGAAATGGTGGCCTGCCCATCGGAGGATGACAGCAGGTCGCATGAAATGAAGTCGCTGTCGCCGATGAATTCTGCAACGAAGCGGGTCCGCGGATTGGCGTAGAGTTCCGGGCCTGTCCCGATCTGGTCGATGACGCCCTTGGAAAAGACGGCGATGCGGTCGGAGAGCCGCAGCGCCTCCTCCTGGTCGTGCGTGACATAGAGGATCGTTACTTCGGTCTGCTGATGGATCCGGCGTATCTCATGCTGGATTTCCTCGCGCAGCTTCTTGTCGAGCGCCGATAGCGGCTCGTCCATCAGAAGCACCGGCGGATCATAGGCAAGGGCTCTGGCAAGGGCGACACGCTGCTGCTGGCCGCCGGACATTTGTGCGGGCTTGCGATCCTCGAAGCCTTCGAGCCTGACGAGGCGCAGCATCTCCTTCACCTTGCTGTCGACCTCGGCCTTGGACTTGCGCCTGACCTTCAGCGGGAATGCGATGTTTTCGCCCACCGTCAGATGCGGAAACAGGGTGTAGCGCTGGAACACCATGCCGATGTTGCGCTTGTGCGACGGCGTGTCGAGCAGGGTCTTGCCCTCCAGCGTGATGTCGCCTTTCGTCGGAGTTTCAAAACCGGCCAGGATGTAGAGGGTGGTGCTTTTCCCAGATCCGGACGGTCCGAGAAAGGTCAGGAACTCCCCGCGCCGAACGTCGAGATTGACGTCGTGAACGGCGACGACAGGGCCGTATTCCTTGCGTATTCCGTGGATCTGAAGGAATGGTTCTTTCATTGTTTCAGTACCTTACGCACGACGGCAACCAGCGCCATCAAGATGATCGTCAAAAGGATGAGAAGGGTCGACGCCGCAGCGACAACGGGCGTCAGGTCCTGCCGCAGCGTCGCCCATACTTTTACCGGCAGCGTCTGCAGGGTCGGGCTGGACATGAAGATCGCCACCACCACCTCGTCCCAGGATGTCAGGAACGAGAAGACGGCCGCCGAAAACAGCCCATGGCTGATCGCAGGCAGGGTGACCCTGATCTTTGCTTCCAGAGGCGAGGCGCCGCAGAGAACCGCCGCATCCTCGATCGACTTGTCGAAGCCCTCCAGCGCACTTGAGATGGAGAGGATCGAGAAGGGCAGCGCAAGAACGAGGTGCGAAATGACGAAGCCTACCAACGTGCCGCCAAGGCCTATCCTCAGGAAGAAGGCATAAAGGGCAACCGCAAGAACCACGACGGGGAGGATCATCGGCGTCAGGAACAGCGCTTTCAGCGCGTCGCGGAACAGGAACGATCCGCGCACCAGCCCGAAGGAGGTCACGAGCCCGAGCAGCACCGACAGGATCGTCACGATGACCGCGATCTTGAAGCTCGTCCAGGCCGATTCCAGCCAGCGCGGATCGGCAAAGAGCTCACTGTACCATTGAAACGTCCAGCCGGGCGGCGGAAAGATCAGCCACTGCGAAGAGCCGAAGGAGAGCGCCGCGATAAAGACGATCGGCAGCAGCAGGAAGGCCGCGGTCAGAAGCGTGATCGTCAGCAGGATGTATTTCCACCAGCCGAGGCGGTCAAAATTGAGCAACATGTCAACGCCCTCCCGGGTTCTGGTTGCCGACGAAGCGCAACTGTACGGCATAAAGCGACAGGGTCACCACGAGGAGAACCAGCGCCGCAGCACCTCCCATTCCCCAGTTGACCAGCGACTGCACGAATTGCGCGATCAGCTCTGCGAGCATCATGTTCGCGGTGCCGCCGAGAAGCGACGGCGTGACGAAATAACCAAGCGACATGACGAAGACCATGAGGGCACCGGCCGCCATGCCGGGCATGGCCAAGGGCAGCAGGACACGGGTCAGGCACTGCCACCGGTTGGCGCCGCAAAGTGCTGCAGCCTGTAGGGTCGACGGGTCGATCTTCCTGATCACGCCGTAGAGCGGCAGGATGATGAAGGGCAGCATGATATAGGTCATGCCGATGGTGACCCCGGTCAGGTTGTTGACCAGTGCTAAGGGCTTGTCGATCAGTCCCATTCCAATCAGCATCTTGTTGATCAGCCCCGTCCGCTGCAAAAGCACCATCCAGGCGTAGGTGCGGGCAAGCAGGTTGGTCCACATCGACAGGAGCAGGATGGCAAAGATCACCGACGTCAGGCGCCTGGGCATGATGGCCAGCGCCCAGGCAACGGGAAATCCGATCAGCAGCGAAATCACCGTGACGAGACCCGAGACGATGAAGGTGTTGGCGAAAATCTTGAGATAGGTCGCGGATCCGATCAGCTGCGCATAGTTTCCAAAGCCCGGAACAGGTTCCAGCACGCTGCGCAACAAGAGCACCGCCACCGGCGCGATGAAAAAGATCGTCACGAAGGCGAGAGCCGGAAGGACCCCGCCGAACCCTGTTGCCCTGCGCACCTTTGGCAGGGGCGCAATTGCGCCGGAGGCATCGCTATATGTCGACATGACAGTCCTTCCCACCCGTCAATTTCCACAGGCGCCGAGGTCGTACAAACGGGCACGGGCGCTGCGGGAGGCACGGCGAACATTCGCCGTGCCCATCCGTCTCAAGTTTCAGGCTATTTCGCCTGCCAGGCGTACCACTTCTCGCCGATGGCATCGCGATTGTCCGCCCAGTAGTTCATGTCGGCATTCACCTGGCTGGCCGTCTGCTGATCCGGCAGGGTCTTAGCCGTCTCCGGATCCATCAGCTTGGCCGAGTCAACGTTGATTGGCGCATATCCGGTGGCTTTTGCAAGGGCGGCCTGCGGTTCGGCCGAGGTCGCCATTGCAATGAACTTCATCGCGGCTTCCACGTTCGGCGAACCCTTCGGCACGACGAGCGAATCCGCAGCGGTGATGTTCTGTTCCCATGAGGTCTCGGTCTTGATACCGCTCGCCGCAAGCGCGGTCATGCGGCCATTCCAAATGCTGCCGAAGGGAGCCTCGGCGGATGCCAGAAGCTGCTGCGACTGTGCGCCGCCCGACCACCAGACGATATCCGATTTGATCGTATCGAGCTTCTTGAATGCGCGGTCGAGATCAAGCGGATAGAGCTTGTCGGCGGCCACGCCGTCGGCAAGCAGCGCCGCTTCGATCACGCCGGGAGCCGACCACTTGTAGAATGTGCGCTTTCCCGGAAACTTAGCCGTGTCGAACAGGTCCGCCCATGTCTTCGGGCAGGCGCTGACGGCATCGGCATTGCAGCCGATCACGAAGGAATAATAGAAGCTGCCGACCGAATAGTCGGTCACGAAGCGCGGATCGAGCTTGGATTTATCGATGACGGAGAAATCGAGTTTCTCGAGCTGGCCATTCTTGCCGGCCTGGGCGGCATAGTCGCCCTCGACGTCGACCACGTCCCAGGTGACCTGGCCGGCCTCGACCATCGCCTTGAGCTTGCCGTAGTCCGTCGGTCCGTCCTGTACGACGGTGATACCGGTCTTCTCCGTGAACGGGCTGGCCCATGCGGCCTTCTGCGCGTCCTGGGTCGTTCCTCCCCAGCTCGAAAAGACCATGTTGTCGGCGTGCGCCGGTCCGGACACAGCCACGAATGCGGCAACTGCCGCGACAGCAAATGTTGTTTTCATGTTCCCTTATCCTTGTTCTGGTTTGTCCTGTATGCCTTATGCCGTCAGTGCGCCTCGCTCCTGGGAGAAAAGTTAGCTGGCTTCATAATCTTGTTTTCCGCCACTTCGATCAGATCGCGGATCTTGGGCAGAAAGGCCTGCCACCGGGGATCGGCCAGAAGCCTCTGGCGCCTCGCCTCCCGGTCGTCCAGGCTCGCAAAGGCCCAGATGTGAACGATCTCGTTGATCGTCCCGATCTCCGAAAAGAAGTAACCGACGAGCGTGCCGAGATGGCTCTTCTGGATCTCGATCCCCTCTTCCTCGACGACCTTGAGATATTGCGGGATCGTGCCGTTCTTCAGCCGATAGGTGCGGATCTCGTAAAACATCGGCGCTACCTCATCACGAAGGGATCGGGGATCGGATCGTCCGATGTCCTGAGCCAGATCGTCTTTGTGCGGGTATAGTCGAGCGCCGCGGCCATGCCGCCTTCCCTGCCATGGCCAGACAGGCTGAAACCGCCGAACGGCGCGATCGGTGATACCACGCGGTAGGTGTTGACCCAGACGATCCCGGCACGGAGCCCCTTCATCAGCCGGTGCGCCCGGGTCAGGTTTTGGGTGAAGACGCCGGAAGCCAGGCCATAACGGGTATCGTTGGCGAGCCGCAGCGCCTCGGCCTCCGTCTCGAATGACACGACGGACAGGACCGGCCCGAAGAATTCCTCGATCAGCGACGGCGAGGCGACACCGTCGCAGTCGAGAATCGTCGGCGGGAAATAATAGCCGTCGCCGTCGATCTTGCGCCCTCCCGTGACGAGGCGGGCGCCGCTTTCAATCGACTTGGCGACGAGGGCGCCGATATTGTCCTGCTGGCGCTTGGTGGCAAGCGGGCCGACTTCGGTCGCCATATCGAGCGGCGCGCCGATCCGGATTGCCTCCGCCTTCTCGCGCAGCAGGGCAACGAATTTATCCTTGATGCTGCGTTCGACGATGAGGCGCGATCCGGCAACGCAGCTCTGCCCTGTCGCGGCGAAGATGCCGGCGACCTGGGCGTTGGCAGCGCTCTCGAGATCTGCGTCGGCAAAGACGATGAACGGCGACTTGCCGCCAAGTTCAAGCGAGGTGGAGGCGAGGTTTTCGGCCGAGTTGCGAACGACGTGCCGGGCGGTTTCAGGGCCGCCGGTAAAAGCGACGTGGGCGACCTTCGGGTGCCGGCCGAGGGCGGCGCCGCAGGAGGCGCCGAAACCGGTGATGATATTGACGACGCCGGCGGGAAAGCCTGCCTCGTGCACGAGCCGCGCAAATTCGAGAAGCGGCGCCGGCCCGTCTTCCGAGGCCTTGACCACCATCGTGCAGCCGGCCGCCAGCGCCGGGCCGATCTTCACCGCCGACAGGAAAAGCTGGCTGTTCCACGGCACGACCATCGCAACGACGCCGATCGGCTCGCGGCGAAGCCAGACATCCATGTCAGGTTTGTCGATCGGCAGGTAGGCGCCTTCGATCTTGTCGGCGATTCCGGCATAGTAGCGATAGTATTCGGCGACATAAGCGATCTGCGCCGAGGTTTCGCGGATGATCTTGCCGGTGTCGCGCGTCTCCAGTTCCGCGAGGACCTGCGCGTTGGCGGCAACCAGATCGGCCAGCTTGTAAAGCAACTTGCCGCGTTGGGTGGCCGTCATTTTCGGCCAGGGGCCTTCGTAAAGCGCCCTGTCGGCAGCTTTTACAGCCCGATCGACATCGCCCTCGCGCGCTTCGGGCATCTCCGCCCAGACCGCGCCGGAGGCGGGATCGATACTCGGATAGCTGGCCTCGCCATCTGAAAATTCGCCGTCGATATAGTGCTGGAAACGCCGCATGGTCTTACTCCTGAAATGCCGGCATGACCTCGGTGATGAAACGCTCGAGCGACGCCTTCTTGCGCTCGAAGCTCATGCCGGTGTCGATCCAGAAGGAATATTCGTCATAGCCGAGCACTTCATACGCCTTGAGCCGGTCGATGACGGTCTGAGCGTCGCCAACGACATTGTTGGTGCGCATGACCTGGTCCGACAGCATGGCGTTTGCTCTGATCTGTTCGTCCGGGATCCGCTCGATCAGACCCTGGGTAATCGGCTTCTCATTCTTGAACCAGGCGAAGAAGTAATTGTAGTAGACGCTGAGCTCATGGGCGGCCTGGGCGACATCGTCTTCTGACGAGCCGACATAGGTATGGCGCAGCAACATGATCTTGGGCCGCTCGATCTCGGGATGTTTGGCGCAGGCGTCGTTGAAGCGCTCCATCAACGACTGAACCTCGTCGTCGCCCTGCCAGAGGGGCGTGACCTGAACGTTGCAGCCGTTGGCGACGGCAAATTCGTGCGAGTTCGGATCGCGCGCGGCCACCCAGATGGGTGGGTTCGGCTGCTGCAGCGGTTTCGGCGCCGAGGTGGTGGAAGGGAATTTGAAGAATTCCCCGTCATGGGCGTAGTCGCCGGCCCATATGCCCTTGACCGCCGGGATGAGCTCGCGCATGCGCTGGCCGGCACCCCAGGCATCGAGGCCGGGCAGCAAACGTTCATATTCAAAGGAATAAGCCCCGCGCGCGATACCGATATCCAGCCTTCCGTCGCAGATGATGTCGGCCATGGCGGCCTCGCCGGCGAGTTTGATCGGATGCCAGAAGGGTGCAATCACCGTTCCCGTCCCAAGCCGTGCCCGCGATGTGCGCCGCGCCAGATCGGCAATGGTCACGAACGGGTTGGGCGCAATGGTGAAATCCATGCCATGGTGCTCACCCGTCCAGATCGCGTGCATCCCGCCCTTGTCGGCGATCTCGCAAAGCGCGACGAATTCCTCGTAGAGGCTCTTATGGCTTTGGCTGGCGTCGAGCCGCTCCATATGGACGAAGAGGGAGAATTTCATGCTTTTGCGTCCTTGGCTGGAATTGGGTGAACAGTGCCGCCGGTCTCGTCGCCGAAATAGACGCCGAAATTGCCGATCGAACTTTCCATCGCAAAACGGCTGACGATATCGGCTGTCGAACTGGTCTTGAACTTTGCCGCAACCAATGCGTCAGGCTTCAGGAACCTGCCGCCGGCAGGCTCGCCCTCTCCGGCAACGGCGTGATAGACAATGTGCTGCTTGCCGTCGCTCTTGCCCTCATAAACCGAATAGAGAAAGCCGATGCTGACCTTCAGCCCGGTGAGTGTTTCCAGGTATTTTTGCAGTGCCTCGGTCGGGCTGCCGTCATGGGCGTCGACGCTGGGCAGGGAGAGCACATCTTCGCCGAGCAGCAGAACTTCCCCGCGACGTTCGACGACGGCTGCAAGTTCCATATTGCCTTCGCTTGCCGCGGACACCGCCTTGCTTGCCAGCGTCGGCGTGAAGTAACCGCCACGCGCATAGCCGAGACCGTTGCGGCCGCTATTGTCGAAAGCTTCGATGCGACCCATCAAGATGACGTGGTCGCCAGCCTCGATGACCTCTTCCATGGCGCATTCGAACCAGGCCGCCACGTTCGAGAATATCGGGCAGCCTGCCGATCCCCTCGCCCACTCGACCGCCGCAAATCTATCCTCGACCGGTCGCGCAAAGGTGTTCGACACGTCTTTCTGCGTTTCCGAAAGCACGTTGATCGCAAAATGCTGCGCTCCGGTCATGATGGCGAAATTGCGCGACGTCTTGGCAAGGCAGACGAGGAGAAGCGGTGGATTGAGCGAGACCGAGGTGAAGGAGTTCGCCGTGAAGCCGATCGGATGTCCATCCCCGTCGCAGGCGGTGACGACAGTCACCCCGGTCGGAAAAGCCCCGAATGCATCTCGCAGTGCTCTTGGGTCGACAGTCTGGATTTTCATCGTTCATCCTCCCCGAACGATAGCCACTCAGCGAGCAGCGAATTGACGATATCAGGCGCGGTCAGGTTCACCATATGACGATGCCCTTCGACGATGCGGGCGTAGCCCCGCGGCGCAAGCTCTGCCATTTGCGTCGCCATCAAGGGCGTCGAGTTCGGATCATCGGACCCCGTCAGAAACAGGGCCGGACCAGCTACGTCTTTCCAGCCGTCAGCATAGGTCTCGTCTCCTCCCGCGAAAGCGGCGTAAGCGACGGCATATCCTTGGGGATCGACGAGGTTCAGCCACTTTCGCGTCAATTCACGCGCGGTGACGCTGTCCGCATCTTCGCCGAACCAACGGGCCAGAGGGCCTTCCTTGTCGACGCCCGATACCGGAATGGCCGCGGCGCGCGCAAGGACGGCGGCCTTTGCTTCAGGATCACGCCTGTAGACGCCGTTGAGGTAGGCGACGCGGCTGATCCGCTCGCCAAAGGTCGCGGCCGCCCCTCCTGAAACCAGTGCGCCCATCGAGTGCCCGACGACATTTGCCGTGTCGATTGCCATCTCGTCGAGAAAGCGTCCGAACCAGGCGACGAACTCCTCGAGCCGACTGCCCGCCGGCAGCTTTGCGCTCTCGCCATGTCCCGGCATATCGACAGCGATGACGCGATGGCCTGCAGACAGGAATGCGATCTGCGGAGCCCAGGCCTCGAGCCGCATGCCGACGCCATGAATGAGAACCAACGGCTCGCCGCTGCCGGCCTCATGATAGGCCGTTCCGCTTGCCGTCGCCTTTCGGGGCAAGGCACCGGCGGCGTTCGTTGCTGCAGCGGTGCGTGTGGTCGATCCGGCTGTCAGCATCTCAGAGCGCTCCTTCAAACGCCCGCGGGATTGGCAACGTCCTGCCCCAGGTCTTTCAGATCCTGGTAGCGGTCGCCGATGCGGTGATGCGGGCGCCCGCCTATCGAAGCACCGAGAGCCACGACGATCTCATCGGCGGCAGGCGCGTCGGGGATCGACGTCTGGATGGTCAGGTAGTGCGAACGGCGGCCTTCATCATTCTTGTCCATCAGCGGGATCATGATCGGCGCATTGGCCGGACCGCGTGTGTTGCAGAAGGCGAGATAGGACTTGGCGCCGACGGCCTGGCGATAAAAATTGCCGAAACGCAGCGTATGAATGAGCGCGGACCCGTGTTCGATCTCGCCGTCCAGACCGACGACAGCGGACTTTCCATATCCTTCGACAGCATCGCCGGCCCCGACAGCATCGATGATCATCTTGGTCAGCAGCTCGCCGAGCACCGGAGCGCCTGCGTGAATTTCGGGCTTGAGGTCGTCGACAAAGCCGCGACCCGCCCAGGGATTCTTCACGACCGCGAAGGCGGTAAACAGCTTCAGCGGAACCGCCGCGGCCTTGCCGCCTTCGATCAACGTGGTTTCAATCTGCAGTCCCGTCTTGCGAATTTGAATGGCCATCGAGCACCTCATTTCTCAATTTCGTATTATGGTATACCATAATATATGAGTGTCAAGTTGGTTGCTGCGAGGCGCAGTTCAGGCCGAGGCGGAGATTTTGAATTTGGCGCGCGTGCGAACCTTCGACTCCCCGGGCGGCGGCGCTTACTTCCCTTCAGTGCGTTGTCAGCTGACAAACGAAATGGTGGCGCCCCGCGGAGACAGGGCGAGTCCAGTAGTCACAGTCATCCCAGTTCATGGTACTGCCTTATATATTACTTAATATGGCATACCATCACATTGGACAAAGTTGGGTGTCAAGCGGGTAGTATGGATTCCGCAGAATTGCGCGGAACATCATCGCGAATGCCGGGAGTGATATCGGCAGCCGAGCTTTGCCGGGGCCTGCGGGGAAGCTGCAGTGGGGCCTCTCGTGCCTAGTCGGCAGGCTTCTTCGCCGACAGCACGGCTTCGGCAATCGCGCTCGCGGCGGCGACGTGATCCATCGCCGCCCGGTAAGCCCCCTCGCCGTCACCGCGGCGGATGGCGTCGACGATCTTCGACATCTGCAGCGGTCCTTCGATGCCGCGCCTCTCCGTCTTGATCGTCATCGAGCGCAGGTGGTTGATGCGCACGGTGAGGAGATTGACGACACCCCAGGCAACGTTTCTGTCAACCATGGTGAACAGCGTCTGATAGAAGGAAGAGGTGTTCGTCAGCACAGCGGCCATATCGTTGTCGCGGTAACTGTTGCGGATCCCGGCCAAAGATTCCTCCAGTGCGGCGACAATCTCCGGGCTGCGGCGCTCCGCGCACAACCGCGCCGCCATGCCTTCCAGCGCGCCACGGATCTCATAGATCTGTTTGGCTTCGTCGATGTCGAGCTGCGCGACGATCGGCCCCTTGTTCGGCAGATTGGCGACAAGCCCTTCCGATTCAAGATGCCTCAGAACCTCGCGCACGACTGTTCGGCTGACGCCGAGCTGGGCGCAGAGGTCACGCTCGACAAGGCGGTCTCCGGGACGAAAATATCCGTTGACGATGGCTTCGCGGACCTTGTCGAGCGCCAATTCCCGCAAGGTCTTTGCAGGACGCTCGACTCTAATTGCGTCCTTCAGAGCGCCGCTCATTCTGTACCTCAGTGTTGGACTTTGCACGCTCAACTTCCGCCGCGGCAGCCGAATGCAAGAATCGTATTATGGCGTACCAGATACTGTAGCTGTCGGCGCCCGGCAATTCAACAAGCGCCGTGCGGACCTATACCGCCGCGCGTATTTTCAGACGCGCAAAGCACGCTGTAGCACTTTGATCTGCTACCTACATGTCGCGAGCTAGCCTCTGGAAACGATCTCCTTGACCACGGCCTCGGCCTGCACCCGGATATCCGGAACGGCCGTGATCTCCCAGAATTGTCCTGCCGTCAGGGCGCCGACCGCAAATAGTCGGGCAGGCGATATCCGGGACGGGGCTATCACCTCGGAAGCGGCATCCACCTGGATCCCGAGGCCAAGAGGATCGGGGACGATCAACTCAAAGCGGCTCATTTCCTTCAAAAGCGGTGAATGACTGATCCCGGCCCGCTCCATTCCCGTGCAGTTGACGAGCCAGTCTGCCCTGATCTCGGCGATTTCGCGCGTCGCTCTGACCCTGTAGCCGGCAACGAGCCGGCCCTCCTCGGCCCCGAGCGATTTCAGGAAACCCGCGTGGAAACGAACGGTTCCGTCTAAGATCAGTTTCTCAAACCTGTCGAACACGTCAGGCGCGACCCGGTGACGATGGATGTTCCACCAGGGAAGCGCATGCCTGAGGAAGCGTGCGCGCTCCTCGCTCGAAAGCCGTTGCCAGAGAGCCTGCGTTGCAGGCCTCAGACCGTCCATCACGGCTCGCCAGTCGGCAACCGTCCTGCTCTTCGCACGCAGGGTCTTCAATATGCCGCTGATCGTATCCGGAAGCGCCTGAACGTCGATCGGCAGAGGCACTGGCGGCTTCCAAGCGTGCCCGAGGGGTGCGAGCCCGCGCCGCGAAAGCACATCGATCCTGCCGCGGTGGCCATGGGCGCGAAGCGCCAGCACCTGATCGATCATCGTCAGGCCGGATCCTAGGATACACACCGCATCGGATGGTGCGACGCGCCTCAGCCACGAAAGCCGCCACGGGTTCTCGATGATCCGCGATCGCAGCGATGGCGGAATTCCGTCCGGAGCGACCGGAAGGGTCGCGTTCCCGACGCCGAGGCAGAGCACCACGGTCTTCCCGGCAATCTCGTCACCGTTGCCGAGATGGAAGGCCAGCGTGCTGCTGTAACGTTCAACGCATCCCGCTGCCTTAGCCTTGATGAAATCGACCCGGCAACGGCCGTCCCGCTTTCGAAGCAACCGTGCAAGCGTATCGCGGACATAAAGACCATAATCGCTGCGCGAGGCGAAATCGCCGGCCTGCAACGGACGGCCATGGCTTTTAAGCCAGTCGACAAAGTCGTCGGGTTGATGCGGCAAAAGGCTCATGCGGCCGGCCGGAACATTGAGGCGATGGAGATAGAGCTCCGTTCGGTACGCCGTCCCGCGGCCGAAGCCAGGATCGTCGCCGACGACGGCGACCTTCGCCGAAGCGGGAAGCTGCTCGATGAGATTGCAGGTAACCGCTATCGCTGAAAAACCGGAACCGACCACGATAACATCATATGCCAAATGCATTCTCCCTGAAGCTCAGAGCGTCATCGAGACATTTCGTCATTCAAGCCCAATGTCGCTCGCCGGTCCCTGTTGATCGCACAAGCGGCAGAATCACGAAACAATTATCTCTATTGTCTATAAATATAGTTTGTTATTTCTCCCGCTAGCCCCTCCCCAACCATTACGCTTTTGAGGGTGAGATCAAGGGCCGTCCGGCCCTGAACAAAGGGGCTCAAGATGAATTTCAGGAATTTGGTTGCCGCGATCGCCGTCGGCGTCGGCACTTTTGCAACGGCTGTTGTCGCCGAAGCGGCGGACAAGAAGGTCGTTGTCGCCTATCAGACCGACGCCTTGCCGTCTTCCGTGGCGATCGCCAATGGCGAATTCGCCAAGGAGACGGGATACGAGATCGACTTTCGCAGGTTCAATTCGGGCGCCGAAATCTTCGCCGCCATTGCCTCCGGCGACGTCCAGATCGGCTATGTCGGCTCCAGCCCATTTGCGGCAGCAGTGTCACGCGGTCTCGAGGTCAAGGCCTTTTACCTCGCCTCCATCTCGGGCATCGACGAGGCTCTCGTCGTCCGCAACGGCTCCGGTATCGAAAGCCTGAATGATCTGAAGGGCAAGAAGCTTGCTGCCGCGCCGGTATCCACGGACCACTATCAGCTGCTGGCGCTGATCAAATCGCTGGGCCTGACCGAAAAAGACGTTCAGGTCTTCGCCATCCCCCAGCCCGAAATCGTCGCCAGCTATAATCGCGGCGATATCGATGGCGGCTTCGTCTGGGATCCGGCGCTCACCGAACTGAAGAAGAACGGGAAGGTTCTCGTGACCTCCAAGGACGTGGCAGACAAGGGTGCACCGACATTCTCCGCCTGGGTCGCGGCCTCGAAATTTGCTGCCGACAACCCGGACTTTCTGAAGGGCTTCGCTTCGGTCATCAACAAATACTACGCGTCCTTCGCATCGGACAAATCCGCCTGGGGTCCCGACAGCGACAACGCCAAATCACTTGCCAAGCTTCTCGGCGGAACAGCTGACCAGCAGGCCTCGGCCCTGAAGAACCTCACGCTTCTGACACCTGAGGTCCAGGCATCGGATGCCTGGCTCGGCGGCGGCGAAAAGGCGGGTGCCGGCAAGATTCTCAAGGACACGGCATCGTTCCTGAAGGAACAGGGCAAGGTTTCCGATGTACAGGCGAATTACGGCGCCTTCGTCACCGCAGATGCCCTCACCGGCGTCAGCAACTGATCCTCCCCAGCGCCGGCGCGGCTTACCGCGCCGGCATCGAACTTGCGAGCGGCAACATGCTTAAAGTCGATCACGCCAGCGTTTTCTTCGCAGCCCGCGACGGGCGGACCGTTCACGCGCTCGATCGCGTTTCCTTCGATATTCCCGAACGGGGCTTCGTCGTCGCACTCGGTGCTTCGGGATGCGGCAAATCAACCCTTCTCAACGCGATTGCCGGCTTCCTTCCGCTTTCGGATGGCCGGTTCACGCTCGATGGCCGCGCGGTCGAACAACCCGGCGCAGATCGTGGCGTCGTTTTTCAGAAAGACTCGCTGCTGCCCTGGAAATCGGTGATCGACAATGTCGCGCTCGGTTTGAAATTCGCCGGGGTCAAGCGCAGGGAGCGCCAAGCGCGCGCCCTGGAGCTGCTCCGGCTCGTCGGTCTCGACGAATTCGCCGGCGCTTTTCCCTACGAGCTGTCGGGCGGCATGCGCCAGCGTGTCGGCATCGCACGGGCTCTGGCGACAAATCCCGACATCCTGCTGATGGACGAGCCGTTCGGCGCACTCGACAGCCTGACGCGCGAGCAGATGCAGGAACTGCTGGTTTCCATCTGGGATAAGACGGCAAAGAAGGTCTTCTTCATCACGCACTCGATTGAAGAGGCCTTGTTCCTGGGCACGCAGGTCCTGGTCATGTCACCTCGACCGGGGCGCGTCGTGGCACGCTTCGATCTGGATTTCGTTCGCCGCTTCGCCGAAACCGGCGACGCCCGATCGATCAAGGCGTCGCCGCAATTTGCCGAGCTGCGCGAGGAGATCCGCGCCATTCTCCACAGCACCGAAGACCTCAGGAGCGCCGCATGAGCGATATAGTGCAGGCACCGTCGATTGCGGCTGGTAGTGAGGACCGCCAGGTCAAGCTGGTGAAAATGGCGGGCTTTGGAGCCGGCGAGAAATCGACGGCGGCCATCAGCATTGCGACAGCGCTGGCCATACTGCTTTTGTGGTGGGTCGTCTCTGCGCTCGGTGTCGTTCCACACCTGTTTCTGCCGCGTCCTGACGAGGTGCTGACACAGATCGGCGCCATCTATCGCGACGGTTACGCAGGAGCGTCGCTGTCCGAGCATGTTTTTGCAAGCCTGTTCCGCATCGTCGTCGCCGCCCTCATCGCCGTCTCCGCCGGCATTCCGCTCGGCTTGCTCATGGGCCTGAACCAATGGGCAAAAGGGGTGCTCGACGCGCCGATCGAGTTTTACTGGCCGCTTCCGCCGCTCTCCTACCTGCCGCTGATGATCATCTGGCTCGGCATCGGCGAGACGTCGAAGATCACGCTGCTGGTGCTTGCGATGTTCGCACCGATCTGCCTCTCGGCCCAGGCCGGCGTCCGTGCGCTGCCGATCGAGCGCGTCAATGCCGCGCGTTCGCTGGGCGCGAGCCGGCTGCAGCTCTTCCTTGATATCGTCCTGCCGTCGGCCCTGCCCGAGATCCTCACCGGCATTCGAATTGCGCTCGGTGTCGGCTGGGGTACGCTGGTTGCGGCTGAATTGATCGCCTCCACGCGCGGGATCGGTTTCATGATCATGTCGGCTTCACAGTTCCTGGCGACCGACGTCGTCTTCGTCGGTATCGGCATCATCGCGATCTGCGCGTTCACCTTCTCGGCCGCCATCCGGTTTCTGGAGGCGTACCTCGTGCCCTGGAAGGGCAAGCTCTGACCGGAGGGCGCCAGGGAGCGATATTCAGTGGCTTCCTGCCGCGGCGTTCAGCCCGTGTATGGCGACGAGCTCGGCTGCGACCAGCTTCTGAAGCCGCCATAAATTGCGGTCCCGGATGCCACGTTCTTCCAGATGTTTCACCGTCAGATACAGATACTCGGCGCAGGAGCCCATGTGTCCGCAGGCTCTCGCAAGCACCTGCGCCACCGTCTCCAGCGGCAATTTGCGGGAAACACGCTCGCCTTTCGGACCAGCCCAAAAGACCAGCGCGCGCACCAGCCCATGTGCGGTCGCGACCGGGATCCAGCGAACCGTCGCTGCGTCTTCGATCGTGCCGACCTCACGGCGGATCAACCGCCGAATCTGGCCAAGGCGATCATCATCGGCAAGCCTGAAGACGATGCCGTTGCAACGTCCACCACGATCAAGTGCCATCATCAGTCCCGGCTGGGACCGCGTTCCCCGCCAGCGGGTCATCTGCAGGCAGAAGGAGCGATGCCACCCTCTTGTTGCGCCATGCTGCGATTCGACGGCGTCGAAGTCCGGCTTCCATATCAATGATCCATAGGCGAAGATCCAAAGCGGGGCGCCGGTAGACTCATGGAGAAGCCGGTTGGCGAGCATCTCCACCTCGGCTTCGGTCAGCGGTTTTCGATGTGGCTCGGGGCCGACATCGATCGCGGGGCGAAGGCTCAGCGATACGAGCTCGTCCGTCAGAGCCATTGTTGATCCGGTCATCAAGAGTTTGCTTCCCCGGATCGTCACCAGCTTATGCTCCCGGATATCCGTCATGCGTCAGTGCACCGTAAATCTGGCCGCATCGGCCTGGCGCCGCTGCAGGCTGCGTATCAGCATCGCGGCCTCCCTGACGATTGCCGAAAACGTCGCATCATCGGCCTCTGCGATCCTTCCCGTCATCTTGCGGATGATCGTCGTCAAATGAATGATGGAATGGCGATGCTGCGGATCTTCCGATCCCATTTCGGTATCTGCCATGGCGAGCAGCGTCTGCACCAGCCGCTCCATGGTTTGGCGGCGCCGGGTCCTCGGGTCGGCATTCGGATCTTCGCTAAGGCGCAGCAGGTCGGCGACAATGTCGGACATTGCGATTCCACTCACATAGCAAAAGCCGGCGGCATGGAAACGACATGCCTTCGACCGCGCGTTTGCGTCTTCAAGCCCTCCAGCAATCGGTAGCCGTTGCGCCAGCGGCCAAAGCCGCTGGCAACATTGATGTGCCCGGCAAGGCCGATATTCCGGGTCTCGGCGTTCCACAGGCGACCGAACAGGGTCAACCGATCGACCGTCATGTAGGCATCGTTCATGCTGCCGACGACGATGCTCGGGAAAGGCAAAGGCGCCGTCGGCATGCCGCCAAACGAGATATGCCCCGGATGCAGGTTTTCCGTGGCCGGCAGATCGCATGGAGCAACGAGCAATGCTCCTTTGACGCGCCGCGCTGCGCTTCGCCCGGCCAAATGGGCGGCAAGCAGGCATCCGAGACTATGGGCAACCAGATAGGCCTCGCCGGTCTCTTCAAGCGCGCCTTCCAGCCGCAGCAGCCAGTTGTCAAGGTTCGGATGATCCCAGTCGTCCTGAACGACGCAACGACTGCCCGGCCGATCTTGCAGCCAGTGCTGTTGCCAATGCCCTTCTCCCGAGCCGAAAAGCCCGGGAAGAATAAGTACATCGATCATCTGCCGGCATCCTCTCTGAAGCCGCGCGCCGGTCTTTTTCCCGATCGGGGCAAACATCTGACCTCACTCATCAGACCAGCCCGATCACCAGGGCGAACAGGAATGTGAAGGAGCTGACGATCGTGCAGATTCCGGCCGCATGCCCGAAATGCGACATGACGCTGCCTTCCGCTCCTCTCGCACCGTGCCGACGCAGGTCGGTCTCAACGACAATCGCCATCACACCGTTCTCCTCAATACCAAAGGCCGGGCATGGTGCCCCAATAATGGAGTTCGTATTCGCGGGCGGACCGGTCGCGCTCGTCGTCCCGCGCACGCAATCCGTTTACAGGCTCGCGCGCAGCCGGCGTCTTCGGCTCCAGCAGCCGGCCTATCGTGAGTTTTAGCCAGAAGTGGAAATCAAGCTTCATGCGAACCTCCTGTCAGGAACCGGTATTCTTCGGTTAGGAAATCAGCGAATGACGTTGTGCATTGGCGAGTAGAACGTGAAGCGATGCCGTCGGTCCGTAGAGCATCAGCAGGCGGTTCTCCTCGCGTTTGGCGAGACGATATCGTCGAGCGAATTCGAAGACGCTCCACAATTGATCGCTTGGCCTCGGCGTTTCCGCATCGGTGATCGTTGCTTCCTGAGATCGAGCCATCGCGGCGACTCCTACCCGGCTGCCGCCAGAGCCGGATTTGTGCGGGGAAAGAAGGCCGCCAATTCGCCGATCACTTCGTTGATGCGGGCCAATAGCGCGTCGGATGAAACCACATAGTCTGTGAAATCGCGATCGGACGCATAAACGGCGGTCGGCAAGGTGTGGGCCATGAAAAACCCGAACAGCGGCCGAAGCTGATGCTCGACCATCAACGCATGCCGGTCACCGCCGCCGGTTGCCGTGATGATGATCGGCTTGCCCCGAAGTTCGTGGGGGTCGATCAGGTCGATCAGGTGCTTGAAATGGCCAGGATAAGAGCCCTTATAGGTCGGCGAGCCGATGATCAGGGCATCGGCCTGCACGATCTCGTCGACGACACGCCTGGCCTGCGCGTCGAGATCCTTGCGCCATAAGGCGCTGCCCAGCGACGGACCGACATCGTGCAGATCATAGGTCTTGCTGGTAAATCCGTAGCGAATGCTCGCACGTTCGGCGACGTGCCGCACAAGTGCCAATGTCTTCGATGGACGGTTGAAGCTGCCAGCGATGCCGACGAGTTTGAAACCTGACATGGTTTTTCCTCTCTTTGCGTTGCCCCAACTATTGTCTACAAAATTGATAGATTAAAGAAACATGCGTCTCTCCTTGTTCGCCTGGTTGAAAAAAACGTTCGCCACCGCTCCGGCACGCATAGGCTGCATGTCGACCGCCATCGACATCTGCGACCTCGGGACGCTGCAATTCATTGCGGCCGCATTACTTGCTTCAAGTCTAAGGCTTGTCGCCGTGAAGATGACGTTCGAGGAAGGGCAAATTGTCCTGTCCCCAATAGATCTCGCCATCAAAGACATAGGTGGGAAAGCCGAAGACGCCGCTGTCGCGGGCATGCACGCGGTCCGCCGACCACTTGTTCTGGACATCGTCGTCGGCTTGTCGCCTGAGGAGTGCGGCGCCATCGAAACCTGCTGCTGTCACGATCGCCTCGCGCACATCTGGCTTGCCGATATCCTTCGCCTCGCTCCAGAAGGCGTGCTGCAGGGCGCGGGCAACGCCGATCCAATCCTGTCCATCGAGGTAAGCCGCAATAACGAAGAGGGACGCTGGCGTCGGATCACTCAAATCAGGGCGATGTTCGAGCCGCAGTTCCTTGCCGCGCACGCGCGCCCAGCGCTTGAGGTCCCGCGTCCAATAAGCGCGCCGGATCTCCGGGCGGTTGCGCGAAAAGATACCACCGTTTTCCTCGACCACCGTCGTCAGATAGGGCGTGATGACGACCTCGTTCTTCGCTGCAAGTTCGGCGAAGGCGTCGAAGCCGATGTAGGACCAGGGTGAGCCGATCGAAAAGAAATATTCTACTGATTTGGTCACTGATGCATGTTCCCTACGAGGTGGTTTGTTCTGGCGTCGAATGATCGACGGCATTTTTCAGGAAGCGGCCCGAATGTCGGATGGCGCTGTCCATCCGAGTTCCGGTGCGATCAGCGTCACGAAGTCGTGGAGAATCTGGCGATACTGCTCGTGCTCGAACTCGTAAGGAAGCTCCAGCCTCAACTCGCTCACCTCGGGCAGGATCGGATCGGCAAAAAGCTGCGCCAATATCTCGTCCGATGTGCCGACGACATCGCGGGCAAACAAGGTGCGCCGCTCGCCCTGCGGCGAAAGCGTCCGCTCACGGCGGCCATCGGCATAATCTCGGTATCGGCGGCGAGTTGCCGCATCGGCGCTGTCGAAAGGCACGATGACGCGGCCCAGCGCGACGCGGCGCTGCGTCTCGGCGGCGCGATAGGTTTCGATCAATCGCGATTGAGCGATGAAGAAATCATCGGTCCCCTCACCTGTGATCACATTGCCGGTCAACAGGTTGAAGCCATTGCGGCCGGCCCATTCGGCCGAGCGCTGCGACCCGCCGCCATACCAGATCCGGTCGATCAGGCCCTTGGCAGAAGGCTGCAGCCGCGGCCGCTGCGGGCCGAAGGGCGTCTTGATCAAGGTCTGCTCGTCGCCGAGGTAGCTGCCGCGCAGATTGTCGGCAAAGCGCCGCACGCGATCATGCGAGAAATCGTAACCCGTCCAGTCGCCGTCGAAGACAAGCGGAGCGATCAGCTCGGCGTGCAGCGGCCGGCCGGCGCTGACGCCGATGTTCAGCCGTCCGCGCGACAGAACATCAACGGTGGCGAGATCTTCGGCCAGCCGGTAAGGGCTCTCGTAACCGATCGGGATGACTGCGGTTCCAAGCTCGATCCGACTGGTTCGCTGCGTCGCCGCCGCCAGGAAGGCGCTCGCCGAAGAGATTCCAGGCTCCAGGTGCCGCTGCCGAACCCAGGCACTGTCGAAGCCCAGATCTTCGCCATATTGCAGCTGCTCAAGCGTCTGCTCCAATCCCGACAACGGATCGCCGTCGGGATAATTGCCGGGGGTGAGGAAGCCTATATGGCTAATGGATATGTTGCCCACTCGTGCCATCCGATGATCAGTATTTCGGCAGGCCGGGCGGGTTGGTCTCGGATGCCGGCAAGGCTTCCTCGGAAAGATGCCAGTGGTCGAGGATTTTTGCGTAGCTGCCATCCTTGATCAGGCTGTTGGTGGCGACAGTCAGCGCATCGGCCAGCCCGCTCCCCTTGCGGGTGGTGATCGCCACATCCGAGCGGTCCGGCCAGCCGGCGCTCAGCGTGCCGACGCGTTTGATGTTCTTGTCGCGCGCGGCGATGAAGACGAGCTGTGCATGCGGCTGGACGATGACATCGGCCCGGCCGGAACGCAGCGCGAGAAGGCTTGCCGCCTCGTCGTCGTAATATTGCAGCTCGATCGGCTTCAGGCCCGCGGCAACATCTTCCTCGCTCCACTTCACCAGGATGCGCTCCTGGTTGGTGCCGGCCCCGACAATGATCCTGAGGCCGGCCGCATCCTTGGGCTCCTTGATCGAGGTGACAGGACTGTCGGATTTCACGAAGAAGCCATGCAAGCCCTGGCGGTAGGTGGAGAAATCGAACTTTTCCTTGCGCTGCTCGGTGACGCCGACGTTCGAAATGACGGCATCATACTTGCCCGAGACGAGGCCAAGCGGCCAGTCGATCCAGGCGACGGGCACGATCTCCAGCGTCAGGCCGAGGCTGTCGGCGATGGCATAGGCATAATCGGGATCTGCCCCGACCACGGTCTTGGCGTCGGTGGCATAGGTGGCAAGCGGCGGACCGCCCGGGCTGACGGCGATGGTGAACTTGCCTGACGTGACGAACTTGAAATCCTTGGGGATTGCGGCAATCGCCGCATCGTTCTTGGCGGCGTGAAGCCGGCCCGGTTGTTCCGGGCTGAGGTCGAAATCCTCGGCTGCACGGGTTGCGCCGAAGGAAAGGGCCGACGCCACGGCGGCGATCAGCAGGATCCGGAATGCCGGAAGGGCAATCATCGTCTTCAATCTCCAAATTGTCAGGCAGGAATGGCCGGCAGCAATGCCGCCGGCCCAATAGTGATCGATCAGGAACCGCTCTTCGGCAGGCCCGGCGGGTTGGTCTGGGCCTTGTCGATCGCCTCAGGACCGAGGTTCCACGTATCGAGGATCTTCCGATAGGCGCCGCTGGCGATCAGGTCGTTGACGACATCGGTCAAGGGCGCTGCCAGGCCGCTGCCCTTGCGTGTGGTGACGGCAATTTCGGCCGTGATCGGCCAACCGCCGCTGACGGTGCCGACGAGCTTGGTCTTGCCGTTGATCCCCGCCGAATAGGCTTGCGTCGCGTTCACGCTGAAGACGGTGTCGGCCCTGCCGGACTGAACGGCCAGATCCTTGACTGCGTCGTCGTCATAATATTGCACCTCGATGGGCTTCAGGCCGGCGGCGACGTTCTGGCGGTCCCATTCCAGCAGGATCTTCTCCTGGTTGGTGCCGGCATCGGTGATGACCTTCAGGCCGGCAATATCCTTCGGCTGCTTGATCGCGGTGATCGGGCTGTCGGCCTTGACGTAGAAGCCAAGCTCGTCCTTGCGATAGGTCGAAAAGTCGAATTTCTGCTTGCGCTCTTCCGTGACGGTCACGTTGGAGATCACCGCGTCGAACTTTCCGGACGTCAGCCCCAACGGCCAATCGGCCCAGGCAACAGAAACCAATTCGAGCTTCAGGCCCAGGCTGTCGGCAATCGCCTGCGCCAGATCGACGTCATAACCGATGACCGTCTTGGAATCGGAGGCATAATCATGCAGCGGCAGATTGCCGCTCGAGCTGATGCCGACGGTGAAGACACCGTTTTCGGCGAACTTGAAGTCCTTGACTTCGGCAATGCGCTTCTCGTTCTTTTCCACCCGCAGCCGGTTCGGCTGCTCGGGGCTGAGATCGAACTTCTGCTGCGCCTGCGCGGAACCGAAACCGATCGCGGCAATGGTGATGGCTCCCGCTATCAGAAGCCTTGCCCTATCTGTAAATGTCATGCCCCTTCTCCATTTCATCTTTAGGTTGTTGTTGTTATTCAACCGGAGCAGCCCGCCGCGGCCCGGCATTTCGCCAGCGCTATCAGGCGCTAGAGAACCTTGGCGAGGAATTCCCGCGTGCGGGGATGTTCTGCTTCCGTGAAGATGCGGGCCGGCGGGCCGGCCTCCAGAATGCGGCCGCTTTCCATGAAGACGACGCTGTCGGCGACTTCGCGGGCAAAACCGACCTCATGGGTGACGATGACGAGCGTCGTGCCGGTGCGGGCAAGCTCCTTGATGACGTCGAGCACTTCGCCGACGAGCTCCGGGTCAAGCGCCGATGTCGGCTCGTCGAAGAGCAGTACCTTCGGGCGGAGCGCCAGTGCACGGGCGATCGCCACGCGCTGCTGCTGGCCGCCGGAAAGCTGGCGCGGATAGGCGCTGATCTTGTCGCTGAGGCCAATGCGTGCCAGCAGCTCCTGCGCCAGCTGCACCGCTTCCTCACGGCCGACGCCGCGAACCTGGATCGGTGCCTCGATGAGGTTTTCGAGCACGGTCAGATGCGGGAAGAGATTGAAGCTCTGGAAGACCATGCCGATATCGGCGCGGCGTTTGAGGATATCCTTCTCCTTGAGCTCGTAGAGCGTGTCGCCCTTCCTGCTGTAGCCGACAAAATCACCGTCGACGGAGATGAAGCCCTCATCGACACGCTCCAGATGGTTGATGGCGCGCAGAAGCGTCGACTTGCCCGAGCCGGACGGACCGAGGATGGCCGTCACGCTGCCGGCGGGAAGGCTTAGCTCGACATCATCGAGCACTTTCAGCGAGCCGAAGCTTTTGGAGATACCGTGGATGCGCACCGCGCCGCCTGCGGCCCGCAGCGTCGCCGCATCCTGGAAACCGATCTTGCGCACCGTGTCAGCCGCCGTTTCGAGGACAGGCAGCGGCCGGCGGAAACGCTCGAAAAATACCTGGAATGGCAACGGCGTCGGATTGCGCACGGCGCCTTTGGAAAAGTAGCGTTCGATATAGCGCTGAGCGATCGACAGCACCGTCATGATGATCAGATACCAGACGGTCGCGACCATCAGGAGCGGAATGACTTCGAGATTGCGGCGGTAGATCACCTGGACCGTATAGAAGAGCTCCGGCAGCGCCAGCACGTAGACCATGGAGGTGCTCTTCGCCAGTCCGATGAGTTCGTTAAAGCCGGTCGGCAGAATCGAGCGCATGGCCTGCGGCAGCACGATGCGGAAGGCCTGGCGGCGGCGCGGCAGGCCGAGTGCGGCGGCGGCCTCCAACTGTCCGTGATCCACCGAGAGAATACCGCCGCGCACGATCTCAGCGAAGAAGGCCGACTGGTTGAGCGTCAGGCCGAGAAAGGCAGCGGCAAAGGGCGTCAGCAACTGCACTGTGGGATAGTCCAGGAAGACGGTATCGGTGAAGGGAATGCCGATCTTGATCGTCTCATAGAGGTAGCCGAGATTGTTCAGGATCAGCAGCAACACGATGACCGGGATCGAGCGCAGCAGCCAGATATAGCCCCAGGAAAGGCCGGAGAGCAGCGGCGACTTGGAAACGCGGGCAAGCGCCAGAGCCGTTCCGAGGATGGAGCCGGATATGGCGGCAAGCACGGTCAAAAGCAGCGTCCTGCCGAGACCGACGAGCACTGGTTCGGCAAAGAACCATTCAGCAAAGACGCCCCAACCCCAGCGCGGATTGGTGAAAATGGAATAGAGCACGGCGATGATGACGAGGGCGGCAAAGATCGTGCCTGCAAGGCGGCCCGGATGACGCGCCGGCACGATGCGGTAACGGGAATAATCCTTCGATCCTGCCGTCCTGCTGCCGGGGTCGATGCCGGCGAAATCCGTCGTCAGTGCCATTGTGCTTCCCTTTTATGATTGTCGGTCTTTGCCGTTTTCAGAAATTTGCGCCGGCCACGCGCAGGCGCGGTTCGGCATCTTCGTGCGCAGGCTCAGCGAGATGGGTGATGTCCTTCTCGAAGGGCAGGCTCTTGTAGATCTCTGGATCGGCTGAGGTGTCGAAGAGAGCGGTGTAGCCGTAGTTCAGATAGAGGCCGACGGCTTCGGGCTGGCGAAAGCCGGTCGTCAGGTAGATGCGGCCATAGCCCTGGCGGGCGGCCTGGGCCTCCAGTTCCACCAGCACCTTGCGGGCAAGGCCCTGACGACGCAGATCGGAGCGCGTCCAGATGCGTTTGAACTCGGCCGTGCGTTCGTCATAATTCTTGAAAGCGCCGCCGCCGATGGTCTCGCCATCACGGACCAACAGGAGAAAATTGCCGTGAGGCGGCGCAAAGGCTTCAGGAGGATAGCGGTTGAGCTCGGCCGCAGCCCCTTCGGCATTGAAATAGTTGCCGTAGCGGCTGTCATATTCGTGGATCAATTCATCGATCAGCGGTTTGGCGCGCGGGTCGAGAGGGCTGGTATAGAGAAACGTATCGCTCATATCGTTCATCACCCGTTGTCATCAGTGAGGAAGGTTTCGGCGAGCCGCACCCAGTAACGGGCGGCGGGCGCGATAATCGCGTCGTTGAAATTATAGTGGGCGCTGTGGAGAGGAGCGCTGTCGCCATTCCCGACGAAGAGATAGCTGCCGGGATTTGCCTGCAGCATGAAGGCAAAATCCTCGCTCGCTGTCCTCGGCCGGAAATCCTTCTCGATCGCCGCGGGGCCGAGTGCGTCGTCGGCGACGTCGCGGGCAAAGGCCGTCTCCGCCGCATGGTTGATCAGCGCCGGAAAGCCGAGGCGGTAATTCACATCCGCCTCGGCGCCGAAGCTTTCGGCCTGGGCGCGGGCAAGTGCCGGAATGCGCTCTCGCAACAGCTGGCGGACCGTCTCGTTATAGGCCCGCATGGTCAGCTGCATCTCGACGCTTTCCGGGATGACGTTCGAGGCGGAGCCGGCATGGATCGAGCCGACGGTGACGACCGCCATCTCCTGCGGATCGACATTGCGCGAGACAACGCTCTGCAGCGCGGTGATGAAGGAGGCCGAAGCGAGCACCGGATCGACTGTCCGGTGCGGTTCGGCGCCATGGCCGCCCTTGCCGATGATCTTGATGATTGCCTTGTCGACCGAAGCCATGGCCGGGCCGGCGACGAAGCCGAATTGGCCCGTCGGCACACCCGGCCAATTGTGCAGCCCGAAGACCGCATCGACAGGAAAACGTTCGAACAGGCCTTCCGATATCATCTTGCGGGCGCCAGCGCCGATTTCCTCAGCGGGCTGGAAGATCAGCCGCAACGTGCCGCTGAAATTGCCGCTTTCGGCGAGATAACGCGCGGCGGCGAGCAGGATCGACGTATGTCCGTCATGGCCGCAGGCATGCATGACGCCGGGATTGCTGCTGGCATAGGCAAGACCGGTCGCCTCCTCGATCGGCAGGGCATCCATGTCGGCGCGGATGCCGATCCGCTTTTTGCCTTCGCCGCGCCTGAGGGTGGCGACGATGCCGGTTCCGGCAATGCCCGTCGCCACCTCATAGCCCCAGGAGGAAAGGCGGGATGCCACAAGCTTGCTGGTTCTGAGCTCCTGAAACGCAAGCTCCGGATATTGGTGCAGGTCGTGGCGAAGCGCGATGATCTCATCGAGATAGGCGGCGATACCCTTCTCGACCGGATCATTGCTGCTTGGGTTCTGAGCGATGATGTTCATGACGGTTCGTCGGCGCCTCAGGCGCCGACAGCCTTTCCGCGCTCGACCTGATCTGCCTCCGCCGCATACCGGCTTTCGCGGAAGGGCAGACCCAGATGGTCGCGCAGCGTCTCGCCCTTCAGGACCGGATCGAAATAGCTGCGCTCCGTGAGGATCGGCAGAACATATCTGGAGAAATCATCGAAGCCCTCGGCGATGACAGGGAAACCAAGGATAAAGCCGTCGGCAGCACCATGGTCCACCCAGCGGATGATTTCGTCGGCGATATGCTTGGCCGTGCCAATGAAGGCCGTGCGCGGCGTTGCTGAATCAAGCGCGACCTGGCGAAGCGTCAAGCCCTTGTCCCGCGCCGTCTTCTTGATGCGGTCGGTAGTGGCGCGGAAATTGTTCCTGCCGATATCGCCGAGTTCGGGGAACGGCTCGTCGAGCGGATAGACGCTGAAATCATGATGATCGAAGAAGCGGCCGAGATAGAGGAGTGCCTCCTCTGTCGTGACGAGGTTGCGTATCGCCTGATACTTGGCTTCCGCCTCTTCCTGCGTCGCTCCGACGATCGGTCCGATACCAGGATAGATACCTACCTCTGCGGCACTGCGGCCATGGGCGATCACGCTGTCTTTGAGCTGTCGGTAGAAGGCCTGCGCCTCCTCGAACGGCCCGCCATTGGTGAAGACCGCGTCGGCATGTTTGCCGGCGAGCCTGATGCCGGAGTCCGAGGCGCCCGCCTGGAAGACGACCGGTTGGCCCTGCTTGGAACGGCCGATATTGAGCGGCCCCTCGACACGGAAGAAGCGGCCCTTGTGGTTAAGGCGATGCATCTTTGTCTTGTCGACAAAGACGCCGGTCTCACGGTTGCGGACGAAGGCGTCGTCATCCCAGGAATCCCACAGGCCTTTGATCGCATCGATATAATCCTCGGCGATCTCGTAGCGCAGTTCGTGCTCGGGATGTTCGCGGCTGTAATTGCGGCCGGAACCCTCGAGCGGCGAGGTCACGGCATTCCACCCTGCCCTGCCGCCGCTGATGAGATCGATCGAGGCGAACTGGCGGGCGATGGTGAAGGGATCGCTGTAGGAGGTCGAAACCGTGCCGACGAGGCCGATTTTCGAGGTCGAGGCGGCGAGCGCCGAGAGAATGGCGATCGGCTCGAACCGATTGAGGAAATGCGGAATGGACTGCTCATTGATGTAGAGCCCGTCGGCAACGAAGGCGAAAGCGATGCCGGCCGCCTCAGCCTTGCGCGCCGTCTTGACGAAGAAGTCGAAATTGACGCTGGCATCGGCCGGTCCGCTTGGATGTTTCCACGCATTCATGTGACCGCCGGGACCCTGCAGCATGATGCCGAACGTGACGTGTTTTTGAGCCATGGGATCAATCCTCCTTGGAAACGGTCAGGCGACGAGGGAAAGCCGCTCCTTGGCGAGCAGCTCGAGGGAAGCCAGGCGCTCGGCAACCGAAAGCGCCGGCGTGTCCAGCACGAACTCCTTGACCCCATAGCGGCGGTGAAGTTCGTCCAGCTCCTTGCGGATCTGTTCCGCCGTGCCATGCAGCACGCTCGGCACCTTTTCCTCGATGCGGTAATCGGTGACGCCGGCCTGGCGGGCGAATTCGGCCGCCTGCTCCTCGCTGCCGACATTGACGGTCTGGCCGTTCGGCAGGAACACCTTGACGATGCGCAGCTTGCCGACGCGCTCGCGGGCATAGTCCTCGCTTTCGGCGGCGAAGGCCGCGAGCGCCAGGATCGGCCGCTTGCCGCCGGACGCCCGCTCATAGGCCTCGAAGGTCCTGCGCAGATTGTCGGGATCGCCATTCAGGTGACCGGCGAAAACAAGTTCCCAGCCCTTCTCGGCAGCGAGCTCAGCGCTTTCGACGCTGGCGCCGAGCAGGAAACGCTCGGGCGCAGTCGGCGGGAAAGGCGTCGCCTGCGCCCCGTCGTAATTCGGGTCGGCGGCGAGATAGATGTTGAGATCGGAAAGCTGGCTCGCGAAATCCGGCTTCCTGACCGGATCGACGGCAAGCTGCAGGGCGCGCGTCGAAAGCGGAAATCCGCCTGGCGCCTTGCCGACACCGAGATCAACGCGGCCGGGCGCAAGCGATGCCAGAAGATTGAAGGTTTCCGCAACCTTATACGCACTGTAGTGCTGCAGCATGACGCCGCCGGAGCCGATGCGGATCCTCGAGGTCCTGGCGAGAAGATAGGCGATCAGCGCCTCCGGTGCGGAGCTCGCCAGATTTGACATGTTATGGTGCTCGGCGACCCAGAAACGGTGAAAACCGAGTTCCTCGGCCCGAGCGGCAATCTTTACCGTCGCCCGCAGCGCATCTGCGGCCGTTAGACCCTGTTCGATCGGGCTTTTGTCGAGAAGACTGAGGAGGTAGGTCATGACACCACGATCCGATCCTTGGTTGCAAAGTTTAGTCTATAAAATCAGTAGACAAACTTCATTATAAGAAATGGCATTCTCTTTCGAACGCGTTGAGTGAAAAAAGCGGCCGCACCCAAGATGGAAAATCGGATGCCGGGAATGTGTGTCCCCGGCATCGAAAGGCTTCTTTCAATCGACCACTTGATGGTCTATATTCTGGTCGAAAGGGAGCAACCGCATGAAGCTGTCAGAACAGGTCAAGCCGATCAGCTATCTCAAGGCGCACGCGCCCGAGATCATCCGGACACTGAAGGATAACCCGCAGCCGGTCGTCATTACACTTCACGGAGAAGCGAAAGCCATCCTTCAGGACGTCGGCCAATACGAAGAAACACAGGAGACGCTGGCGCTCCTGAAGGTGCTAGCGCTCACCAACCGGCAGGTCGAGGAGGGCAAACTGCGCCCCGCTGCGGAATCCTTCGCGCGCATCCGCAAACGTCTGGCGGACAGCCAGTCCTGATGCCATATCGTGTTCTTTTCGCTGAGGACGCGGAACGCGACATCGAGGATCTCTATCGCTTCATCGCTAGCCGCGACGGCGCCGAGACGGCAGAGCGCATCCTGACGGAAATCGAGAGCGCATGCGCCGAGCTTGAAGAATTCCCCGCCCGCGGAAATATTCCGAAGGAGTTGGCGGGTATCGGAATTTCCGAATATCGGGAACTGCACCATAAGCCGTGGCGTATGATCTATCGGATCCTGGGCACGGATGTCGTCGTCTACTGCGTCGTAGACGGACGTCGCGACATGCAGAGTTTTCTCGAGCGAAGGCTTATCCGCGCTTAGCCATACGCTGCCCACACGAAGGTTGAACACTATCCAACTTTCCGCCCGGCCGGCGCATTTGCCCGCAGGAGCGCCATCAGCATCGGGCCGATCGCGAATTCGCCCTTTTCGCTTCGCCGCGTCAGGCCACGAAGATAACCACCGGCCGAATTGATGTGGCCGCCACGCTCCAGGATGCATGCCATCACGGTCGCGGCGTTCTCCGGACCCATCACATTGGCGGCCTCTTCGTAAGCCGACGGACTGACGCCCAGCATCGATCGAACGATGACGGCTGCGGCCATCAGATCGCGCCAGTTGCTGATTACGCCATCCGGCCCATAGGCAAGGATTTCCGGGCAGGCCTGCAGAACCAGGCCGAGTGGGAAGGATTTCAGTCCGCCACCATCATTGCGGACGTCCGGCCGTCGACTTTGCTCTTCCTCCTTCTTCTGCCCGTGCGGATAGGCTGCCTCACCCCTACCCTTCTCTGGCGCCACGGCCCCTCGGTCGTTGTCTGGCTCAGCTATCGCGCCCTGCTTCGTTTCGAAGCTTGGTTCAAGTTCAGATGTAGATTCGGGGTTTGAATTCTGTATGTGACGCTCGGTATAATCGGCATTGCCGCGCTGTTTTGTTGATTTAACCCGAATTTCCAGCTGGTTAAGAATATCCGCCCGCAGGGCCGTCAATTCATCCAGCAACAATTCAAGCTGCGCTGTCGTCGGCGATCGCGGCAGGCCTTCGATCAGGTCCCTGAATTCACGGTATGGGCCTTGCCAATCCCCAGGGATCTCCTCTTCAACGGCCGCTTCGATCAATTTTGCAATGTCACGGCGGCAAAGTGTGACGCGTTCACGCAGACGCTGGACATGCAGCCGCTCAGCCATCACCGCGGCCGCGAGTTGTTCGATCTCCTCGGCACGCGCAAGCAGCGGCGCCAGCGAGAAGCCAAACGCCTCGTCGACCTCCCCTGCCCTGTCCCTGCGGACGTAACGCTTGCCGTTGGGGCTATCCTTGCGCAACAGAAGACCTGCCTCGACGAGCGCGGCGAGATGACGCCGCACAGTCTGTTCGGCCATGCCATGCGTTCTGAGCGAAAGCTGGACATTCGACGGGAAGACGATCAAGCCGTTTCCCTGCGCTAGCTCATTCTTCGGATAAAAACTCAAAAGTGCGTTGAGCACGGCAAGCGCTCGATCGCCGATGCCGAGCAGCGGCTTTGCTTCGCACAGCGCGCGAAATAATTTCCACTTATCGACCGACTGATCCGGTTTGATCTCCCCGGCCATGACCTGGCTTGCGAGCATACCAAGCGTCATCGACCGCCGCCCGAAGGGCGTCGTCACACTTCCAGTTTCCATATCTTCCACCTCAACGAGGCAAAAAAAATTCGCTCACCAAAACGGCGCCAAAAACTCTTGACAGCGATTCTCGGAAGTGCGATTCTCGGAGGTGTTCAAGACTACGAGGAAAGCTTCCGTGACGGTGACGTTCGGGGGCTTTTTTCTTTTGCGCGTTATCTCCTATCCGAATTGTCAGCTGACAACCGGTCTAACTGCCTCATTTTCCCTCATTTTCCTCTTCGAACTCGGTGGCGAGGCTTGCCAACCGCCGAGCCAGGAATTCCGAAAACGCCACCGATTTGACGGTGATGCGAAAGGTTTTGCCGGAGCGGGCCACCAAAGCAAGTGGAGCGCCGCCTTGGGTCCGGAGCGTCTGCTCGGCCCGCTGCGGTGCGCTCTTCTCCTCCACCGCCTTCCAGGTGACGTCGAAGCGGCTGTTGGTCTCCAACATCCCGAAACCAGCGGCACTGATGGCGGTCTGCGCCTTTTTCTGCCCACCCGTCTCCCTGAATTTCTCGGCAAACGCCAACCAGCGCGGGCGTCCGACCTTGGGGGCCGGCCCGATGGCGAGAATGATCTCGGGATCGATCGTCTGAGCCACCTGCAGCAGCCTCGACGTTTCCGGCTTGTCTGTCGCCAGCGCCTTGGCAATCATGTCGCGGCTGAAGCCATGCTCATCCATGCGGCGTGCAAACAGCGCCCGCTCGATGAAACTCAAGTCGACACGCGGGCCGTTCTCCTGACCCTGTGCGAGGATCAGCTCTTCATCTGTGAGCTTTCGCACGACGGCCTTGACAGGTACCCCGATCTCCGCTGCCGCTCGCAGGCGCCTGTGGCCATAGGCGGCCTGGTAGTGCCCGGCCCTTACCGGGTCCGGCCGCACCAGGATCGGAACCTGCTGTCCGCTTTCCTGGATGGACTGCTTCAATCGCTCGAACTCGGCATCCTTGTCGACCGGGATACGGTCGCGGATGAAGGACATCTCAACGGCAGCCGGATCGATCTCCAGCACCTTGTCGCCGGAGGCCAACGATTCGCGCAGCGCCTTGGCGGCGGCTGCTTCCTCTCCCAGCCGCCCAAGCGACAGGTTCATCGCCTTGACCGCTCCCGATGGCCGGTGCGGCGGCTGCACGCTTGGCACCTCCAGCCGTGTCGGCTCGACTGCACCGACCATGCTCTTCAGGATGTCGCGTCCTTTTGGGCTCATGTCCTGCTCCATGCACTGCGAATGAGTTGCTCGACCTCGGCATTGACGCTGTCGACGGATTCCACCCCACGGTCATAGGTCTGGCGATGCATCGTCTCGCGTCCTGCCTCGTAGATTGTCTGCTTCGACAGGCCCGCATCCGAGACCGCTGTCGACTTGACCATCATCGATGTCAGCACGCGCTCGCCGAACAGACTGCGCAGGAAGGCGACGATCTGCGCCTGCGGTCCATCATTGGCCTCATAGCGGGTGATCAGATAGCGCATCCAGTCATAATCGAGGTTGCCGCCTGCCTGCTTGACCACGGCCAGCAGGTCGGAGGTCATCGTCAGGAACTGGTTCATCGACGCCACGTCGAGCATCTGCGGATGGACGGTGATGAGAACCGAGGTGGCGGCGCAGAGAGCAGACAGCGTCAGGAAGCCGAGGGTCGGCGGGCAATCGATGATGACGACATCGTAGCTCTGCTCCAGCGAATGCAGCGCATTGCCGACCCGCATGAAGAACATGTCCTTGTCGTCGCGGTTGGTGTCGGCAAGGGCCTTTGGAGTATCGTGTTCGAACTCGTGCAGTTCGAGATTGCCGGGAATGAGATCGAGCCCCGGAAAATAGGTCTGGCGGACGATGTCGGCTACGTCGCGTCGCGTTTCGTCATATTTGATGGCGCCGTAAAGCGTCTCGTTTTCGCCGACGTCGAATTCGGGCTGATATCCGAGCATCGCCGACATCGAGGCCTGCGGATCAAGGTCGACGGCGAGCACGCGGTAGCCGCGAAGAGCCAGGAACTGCGCCAGGTGGATTGATGTTGTCGTCTTGCCGGAGCCGCCTTTGAAATTGGTGACGGCGATCACCTGGAGATGGTCGCCCGGGCGGCGCATCGGCAGATAGGAGGGTTTGGTGCGCCCAAGATGGTGGCGCATAGCATGGATTTCTTCAAGCGAGAACACCCGTCGCCCGGTCGCCGTCTTTTCCGGGTTGATGCTTTCCACCTGGGCGGCGAGGTGGCGAACATAACTGTCGGTAACGCCGAGCAGCTTGGCAGTCTCGGTGCTGCTGAACCGCCGTAGCGATTTGCGGGCGTCGGGCGAAAACAACCGCTCGAACAGCACCTGCAATTGGCTGCTGAGCATCGTCGAGTCCTGCGCGATCGTTTCGTCGATCGAGACTCGACTCGCTCTCTTGGCTTTCTCAACAATCGCGGCCTTGGTCGGCAT